>NZ_QHHQ01000044.1 GCF_003258595.1 Acuticoccus sediminis | reverse complement strand
GGGTGGATCGTGATGATCCGGAGCAATTGGAGCACAAACCGGCGGCTTCACGTAAATGCGTTGTCGTTCGAATGGTACTAATCGGGTTAACGCCGATCGGAAGACGCTCAAACCTTACCTTCTGAAGCGGCGGAGCGGACTTGCATCTGATGAGCCGGCGCGTCACCCAATTCGTGTCCGTCGATGCGTCCCTCAGTACCGTATCGGCGACTTCCGCCACCGTATCCACCCGTGATATCGAAGGGCCTCATCTACGGGCTCCCTGCGTCCGTAGATGACGATGCTGCCGAGCTATCCTCCGCAGTGTCCCGGAGCCGGTGAGGCGCAGCCGCCAGCCCGCCTCGCCGGTTCCGGTTGCGAGTGTGCCTTCTCTTAGAGTCCGTTTGAGAACGGCCTCAATGGCTGATGCGCCGGAGGAGGAGGCCGCCCATGGCGACGTGGATCATGGCTTCGGAGACGTCGATGCGTTGCTTGAAATCGCGCACGAGACGGCGCCAGCGGGTCATCCAGCCGAAGGTGCGCTCGACCACCCAGCGGCGTGGCAACACCTTGAACCCGGTCTCACCGGTGATGCGGCGGACGACCTCGACCACGAAGTCCTGGAACGCCGCCTTGTCCATCAGGCGGGTTCGATCGTAGGCGCCGTCGGCGAACAGGTGCTTGATCCACGGCCAGCGTTTGCGGATCGCATCGAGGATCTCTCCCGCGCCGGCGCTGTCGGAGATGTCCGCCGGCGTGAGGTTGACCATCAGGAGGCGGCCGTCCGTGTCGACGGCGATGTGGCGCTTGCGGCCGGTGATCCTTTTGGCACCGTCGAAACCGCGGGCGGCGCCGGCCGCCGGTGCCTTGACGGTCTGGCTGTCCACGACGCCAGCGCTGGGGCTCGCCTCACGCCCGGAGCGCTCCCGATCGATCATCAGGGCAATGTCGTGGATGGTGCGGAACAACATCCGCCGCACAAAGCGCCGGAACCACCAATAGATGAGGTGCTCCCGAAAAATCGGACAGGGCTGTAAGCTACGGAAGGGACCTGCTGGTCTTCGGATGAGGAGATCAGCG
>NZ_QHHQ01000043.1 GCF_003258595.1 Acuticoccus sediminis | reverse complement strand
CCGAAGCTGGGTGATGGCGGTTTGAGGAAGGCGGCGTATCGAGGCGGGTGACAAGCCTGCCAGGACCTCCAGAAGGAGCGATACGCCATGACAAGAGATAGCACCGTTCTGCCATTCCAACACCCCGAGGAGGTGGACGATCCTCTGACGTCGGTGCTGCGAGAGGGCGCCCGCCGGCTGTTGGCGCAGGCGGTGGAGGCCGAAGCCGAGGCGTTTCTGGCTGCGATGCGGGACGAACGCCTCGGCGATGGGCGGGCCCGGCTGGTGCGGCACGGCCACGGTCCGGAGCGCACGATCCAGACCGGGATCGGCCCGGTGCAGGTGCGGCGGGTGAAGGTCCGCGATCGCGGCGCCGAGGCGGCCCCGGGAGCCGAGAGGATCACTTTCACCTCGGCGATCCTGCCGAAGTGGGCGCGGCGCACGAAGAGCCTCGATGCGCTGCTGCCGGTTCTGTACCTGCGCGGCATCTCCACCGGCGACTTCCAGGAGGCCTTGGCAGCGCTCGTGGGCAGGGAGGCGCCGAACCTGTCGCCCTCGGTGATCGGCCGCCTGAAGGAGGAGTGGCAAGGCGAGTACGACCGATGGCAGCGGCGCGACCTCTCGGCCCGGCGGTACGTCTATGTCTGGGCCGACGGGGTCTACCTGCAGGCCCGGATGGAGGATGACGCGGCGTGCATGCTGGTTCTCCTTGGGGCGACGCCGGAAGGCAAAAAGGAACTCGTCGGCCTCCATGTCGGCGTTCGCGAGAGCGCGCAGAGCTGGCGCGAGCTCCTCGTCGATCTCAAGGCCCGGGGTCTCGTTATCGCGCCGCAGATCGCCGTTGGCGACGGGGCTTTGGGCTTCTGGAAGGCGCTCGAGGAGATCTTTCCGCCGACGCGGCACCAGCGGTGCTGGGTCCACAAGGCCGCCAATGTCCTGAACAAGGTGCCCAAATCGGTCCAGCGGGGCATGAAGGCCGATCTCGCCGAGGTCCGGGACGCACCTGACCGAGCCAGCGCCGAGGAAGCGATAGCGGTGTTCGCTGAAAAGTACGGTGCCAAGTACGCGAAGGCC
This sequence comes from Acuticoccus sediminis, assembly GCF_003258595.1. Taxonomy (NCBI): domain Bacteria; kingdom Pseudomonadati; phylum Pseudomonadota; class Alphaproteobacteria; order Hyphomicrobiales; family Amorphaceae; genus Acuticoccus; species Acuticoccus sediminis. Next base: position 7 of record NZ_QHHQ01000043.1, on the reverse strand, counting down.
GTGGAGT
>NZ_QHHQ01000042.1 GCF_003258595.1 Acuticoccus sediminis | reverse complement strand
CGCCATGTAGATACGTTGCTACATGGTTGCAGGCAATGCCGGTCGCAACGTCAAACGGCCCTGCTCGCCTTGTAGCCCCGTCGGCACTTCTGTCGCGCGAGCTCCTGAAGCGCGTCGAGGGCCGAGCCTGCAGACTGGTAGTGGTCGTGCCGCCGACGACCCGAGCGACCGATCCTCCCCCACTCGCGTACGAGCACCCAGTCGCCGAAGAGCGTCGGCTGCACCGATAGGACGTAGAAGCGCCGCTTGTTGTTCGCCTCGTCGATGCAGCGGAGGTGGACGTCGGTCGGGAAGAGATTGAGCTGCATCAGACTGGCTCTCCTTCGCCGACCGGCCGCTGAAGCCGCGATATGGTCGAAGCGGACACGCCCATGTCGCGTGCGATCTCCCGGCAGCTCTCGCCGGCCGCCAGTCGATCTAGCGCTTTCTTACGCTGATGTTCGCTGAGCTTGGGCTTCGGCCCGAACCTGACCCCGCGCTCCCGCGCCACCAACCGACCATCGGCAGCACGCTGCACGATCCGGCCTCGCTCGTCCTCGGCCAATGCCGAAAGGAACGCGAGGAAGCCGCGGCCGATGGGCGTCGTGAGGTCGAGATGCGGCTTGTCGAGCACCTTGATGGCGGCGCCGCGCTCGGCAATGCGCTGCATGATGTTGATGCCGTCCATCATCGAACGTGTGGCACGATCCCATTCGGCGACGATGAGGATGTCGCCGGTGCCGATTGCGTCAATGGCGCGTTCGAGCTGCGGCCGGTTCTTAACCGCCTTACCCGAGGCCTTCTCACGGAAGATCGTATCGCAGCCGACAGACCGGAGCGCTCCGATCTGACGATCGAGGTTCTGGGATGGTGTCGAGACTCTGGCGTATCCAATCAGCATCCCTCACAGGGTGCCGAAACGGCTTCAAACCCGCAACGAGAATGTGCAACATAGCCACACCGCAGAAAGGCTCATCTTCTTCTTGGCGTGTTGCATAAGTCGTAAAATCAGAATCTACATGACTTATGATGATGCTCTATCGCGCCGAAGCCGAGCTATGGCCGAAGCTGGGTGATGGCGGTTTGAGGAAGGCGGCGTATCGAGGCGGGTGACAAGCCTGCCAGGACCTCCAGAAGGA
>NZ_QHHQ01000041.1 GCF_003258595.1 Acuticoccus sediminis | reverse complement strand
CCGCGCCGATGCACGACGACGTGGATATGCGGGTGGTCGCGGTCGGTATGGAAAGCCGTGTAGTAGTCGAAGCTGTCACCGCCATAGGCGCCGGAGCCGAACAACTCCTCGGCCCACGCACGCCCGGCGCGCTCGGCCGCCGTCTCGTCGGTCCCCTGCGGGAAGCTGACGATGAAGTGCGAGGTGCGGTCCGCGCGGGCCTCGCCGTCGGTCGGCATGGCCCAGGCCCGGACCATGTTCGCGACCTCTTCCTCGTCGATCTCGATGCCCATGAAGCGTTCGGAGCGCTGCAGCTCGACGCCGCCCTGCCGCGCCAGGTAGGTCATCTGTGCCTTCAACCCGGTGACGTTCCGTGCGCCGCCGGAGCGGACCATCTTCACCACGGCCTGAGCGCTGTGCCCTGGAACGCAAGGCGGCATCGGCGCTCCGCCAGGAGCGATATCCTCCTGATGCGCCGCGGCGATGGAGTGACGCATCTTCGCACGGCCACCGCGTCCGAGACCGATCTCGCCCCAGTCCTCACCCATGACGGCATCGACCGCCGAGACGTAGGCTGGCGCCGCGCGCCCTCTCGCCAGGAGTTCGAGAACCTGGCGGCTCACGAGGATGCTGCCCGGCGCAGGCGGGTCTCACCATCCGTCCGCCGCGTTGCCGTCTCGGTGATGGCTCGCAGTTCGGTATCGAGCCGTGACAGCGCTTTGCCGAGGTCGCGCCGCTCCTCCAGGAAGGCACGGTAGTCCGGATCGTGGGTTCGGTTCGCCGCCTTCGCGATCTGGTTCACGTTCCGGGCGATGCCGGCAATCTGCGCCTGAAGGTCCTTGAGGACGGCGAGCGTCTCGGCATCGGCCTCCAGAAACCCGCCGATCCGACGCGCCGCGATCCTGAGTGCGCGGTTCCGCTTGAGCCCCGCACCAGCGATCGCCGCGTCGAAGGCCGCGAGCTCGGCCTCCGTCATCTTCACGGAAATCGTCTTCTCGGCTCGTTCACGGGTCGGACTCGAGGCGCCGTTTGTCCAGGTGCCACCCGACAGGCGGCGACTGGACCAGGGCGGCTGGCGGTCGGGATCGTCGGTCATGAGGGGAGAGCCGAGGCGGTGAGGTGGGCTTTAATCGCGAAAGTTCTACTTTCCGATATATCCTGCCTCGTCTTTC
>NZ_QHHQ01000040.1 GCF_003258595.1 Acuticoccus sediminis | reverse complement strand
GACGTCCTACATGCAGCGCCGGACCGCGAGCAGGAACGACGCGCTGGCGTTCTCGATGAGATGCCATTCGACCGGCGACCTGGATCGCCTCGGGGCGGCCCTGCCTCGCGCCGGTTGCGTAGCCGCCGCCCCGGTCGCGAGCGATGATCTCGACGCTCGGCCTCGCGGCCAGCCATGCGGCGACGGTCCCGGGCTCGCGATCCGGCAGCAGGTCGATCACTTCCCGTCGCTCGAGATCACAGATCAGCGTGCCGTACCGAAGGCCCTTCCGCCACGCCCAGTCGTCAGTCCCGATCACCCGCGGCGCGCCCGACGGCGGCTTGCATCTGCGGCGCACGGTCCGCAGCAGCGTGTCCTTGCTCACCGGCAGCAGCAGCCGCCGCGCGATCGCCTGCCCCGGGCGGCCGCCAAGCGCCATGCCCAGATGGCAGACGATGCCATCCAGCCGACCTGTGCGCCGCGCCCGGACCGCCGCCGCCATAGAATCAAGCCGCTCGGCGAAGATCAGGCGTGGGCAGTCGGCGTTGGCGCAACGGAACCGGCGCACGGACACCGTGATCTCCACTTGGCGGCCATGCGCAGGGAGATCGCGGAGCCGTCGAAGGTATCGGCTGTGCACGTGCCGCGACGGCCGAGCGCAGCACGGACATGGACCCGTTCGAGTTGGGACACGCGCCTCAATACGAACCACGCCGTCCATCAGGGCGACACGTTCCATCCGCAGTCCCGGTAGCGTGAAAGCCCGCTCCCGCCTTGATCCCATCATCCGCAGCGTCCTCAAGGGAAAACGCCACCCTCAGGATCCCAGAATGCATCGAAAGTGAGTCACGTCCCCTTTTGCGCGCCGATAAGGCGTCCCGATTGAGCGCCGTTTGACAATCCCGTCGCATGTCGAGGTCGAGGTCGATGGCAGCCACATCCAGGCATGAGCGGCGCAGAACCGTCGTGTCGGGTCCGTCCGACCTCCCAAGTTCAGCGAATCCGGTTATCGTTTGACTTCAAATCAAACGCCGTACCGAGAATATCTCCCGATGGTGCGTCCTTCTGGTCTTCAGCGCGCGTACTAAAGACGCTTAGGTCTGGCCGCGGCGCGCGGTCAGCCGCCCACCTTCCCGCGGCCGTTCAGAAGCAGGTCGGCCCAGGCACGGGCG
>NZ_QHHQ01000039.1 GCF_003258595.1 Acuticoccus sediminis | reverse complement strand
GCGGCGGGTGCCCGCCCGCTCTTTGGGCCGCCGGTCAGGCGAGGCCGGCGCGGCGCTCGTGGAAAACGAGGCGCCTGATGTTGTAGGTGAGGTTGGCGAGGCCGATCTTGGCCTTGGCACGGGCGATCCCGACGGTTCGGACCGTCAGCGCCATCGCTCCCTTCTGATGGGAGAAGACCGGCTCGACAGCCGCACGGACGGCCGAGCGGGCAGCATTGCCACGGCGGATATTCGGGGCCATCAGCCGCCCCTTCGGCTTGCGGCGGTGAACCTCGCTGTTGAAGCCATGGGCATCCATGAACGCCTCGTTCGCCTTGGATCGGTAGGCGCTGTCGGCCCATACGGTCGAGGCGGTATTGCTGCGGTCGAGGAGCCCCCGGCGCAGCATGGCGCCGTCGTGGGCGGCCGCGTCGGTGACGTCCCATTTGCGGATGAAGCCGTGCCGCCGGTCGATCGAGATGTGGTTTTTATAGCCGAACACGGGGATCGCAATGTCGGCGTGGCGGGTGCCGTCATCGCGCTCGCGCGCCTTGCCGAAGACCAGCGTCCAGCGGGCGTCGCAGTCCTTCTGGCGCAGTTTCGCGGGATGGCTCTGCCACGCCTCAGGAACGCGGCCGGCCTTGATGTCGGCCTTCTCGCCATCGCTGTTGCGCTGCTTCGGCGCGGCAATGAGGCTGGCGTCGACGATCTGACCGGACATCGGGATGTACCCGGCCTCCCGCACCGCGGCGTCGAAGCGGGTGAACAGGCCTTCGATGGCGCCGGCCCTGGTCAGCCGCTCCCGGAAGAACCAGATCGTCTTCGCGTCCGGTGCCTTGTCGGCGAGGCCGAGCCCGAGGAAGCGCATGAACGACAGGCGGTCGTTGATCAGGAACTCGGCCCGATCGTCGGAGAGGTTGTTGCTGGCCTGGATCACCAGGATCTTGAACATCAACACGGGATCAAACGGCGGCCGGCCGCCCTTCGCCCGGTCGCTGTAGTCCAGCGCCGCCTCGAGCTCGGGGCGGAACATCTCGAAGTCGACGACCCTCGCGAACGCGTCCAACTGGTCGCCGAGGTCGCTCAGCCGCTGCAGACGATCCTCGACGTCGAAGAAACCAGGCTGTCCCCGCATCGCCGCTACCCCCGAATACCCACCTCAACTGAATCCGATTCGAAG
>NZ_QHHQ01000038.1 GCF_003258595.1 Acuticoccus sediminis | reverse complement strand
TGAGCTGCTCCCTATCGGTTGGACAGTTCGGGCGCCGTTTTAAGCTACAGCCGGGATCTGCTGGTCGGTTCGGTCCTTGTTGATGATGGCCGCATGGAACGTGGTCGAAGGCGTTCGTCCGCCAAGGGCAGAATGTGGCCGGCGCTGATTGTAGAACGTGATCCACTGCCCGATGCCGGCGCGGGCTTCTCGGCCGCCGGACCAAGCATGAAGATAGACGCATTCGTACTTCAAGGAGCGCCACAGGCGCTCGACGAAGATGTTGTCGAGGAAGCGGCCCTTGCCGTCCATCGAGATCTTCACCCCGGCCCGCTGGAGACGGCTCGTCCAGGCTTGGGACGTGAACTGACTTCCTTGATCGCTGTTCATGATCGACGGCGGGTCGTTGCGGGTCAGCGCCTCGTCGAGGGCCTCCACGCACGGGCCGGCCTCCATCGTGTTGCTGAGCCGCCAGGCCAGCACCTTGCGGCTCGCCCAGTCCATGATCGCGACCAGATAGAGGAAGCCCCGCGCCATCGGAATGTACGTCACGTCGGTGCACCAGACCTCGCCCGGACGTTCGATCGTCCGGCCGCGCAGGAGATAGGGCCAGACCTTGTGCGCCTTGGCGGGCGCGCTCGTGTTCGGCTTTTGATAGATCGGCATCAGCCCCATGAGCCGCATCAGACGCCGGATCCGCTTCGGGTTCACCGTTTCCCCCTCGGCGCGCAGATGCCACGTCATCTGCCGCACACCGTAGAAGGGTGTTTGGAGGAACTGCTCGTCGATCCGCCGCATCAGGGCCAGGTTCTCGGCCGTCTCGCCGTTCGGTGCGTGGTAAAATGTCGACCGCGGGATCGACAGGAGCCGGCACTGCGCCGTGACCGACAGTGCGGGATGCTTCTTCTCCACCATCGACCGCCTCACGTCCCGCCCCAAGGCTTGAGCTTTCGCGACAAAAAATCGTTCGCCACCGTCAACTCGCCGATCTTGGCATGGAGATCGCGCACCTTCTCGCCGTCCATCTCCGGCGCGCTTCCTTTTCGGCCGCGCTCGAAGACGTCCGAGGCGCCCTCCAGTAACTGCCGCTTCCATTGGTGGATCATCGTCGGGTGGACACCGAAACGGGCAGCAAGTTCCGCCACCGTCTCTTCACCCTTCAATGCCTCCAGCGCCACCTTCGCCTTAAACGCCGCCTTGTGCTGCTTGCGTGTCGTCATTCGCTGATCTCCTCATCCGAAGACCAGCAGGTCCCTTCCGTAGCTTACAGCCCTGTCCGATTTTTCGGGAGCACCTCA
>NZ_QHHQ01000037.1 GCF_003258595.1 Acuticoccus sediminis | reverse complement strand
TGGAGCGCACCCCGTTTTGACCGGACAGGTGGCATAGCCGATAAGGCATAGGCATCCGCCTATGAGTACGACTATGTCGAAAGCTCCTGATGGCCCGTTTTCTCGGGTTGAAGTGATCACTTCCGTTCAGCGCCGGCGGCGATGGTCGACCGCCGAGAAGGTCCGCCTCGTCGAGGAAGCGATGCAGCCGGGAATGAGCGTGTCCTTCGTGGCGCGGCAGGCGGGTGTCTCCCCGTCGCAGCTCTTTGCCTGGAAGCGCCGGATGCTGGAGGGCGGCCATGCCGCGGTCCAGGCCGACGAGGATGTCGTCGGTACGTCGAGGGTCCGCGATCTGGAGAAGCGGGTCCGCGACCTCGAGCGCCTGCTCGGCCGCAAGACGATGGAGAACGAGATCCTGAAAGAGGCGCTCGACGTCGTCCGCCCAAAAAAACGGACGTCGCCCTTGCTGTCCTGGAGCGATCCGACGGACGGTTCACGGTGAGCGCCGTGGCGCGGACGCTCGACGTCGCTCGTTCCTACATCAACGAGCGACGCGGCAGGACGGTGACGCCGCGGGGGCCCTACCGCAAGGCCGAGGACGCCGAGTTCCTGGCGCCGATCCGTACCATCGTCGATGCTCGGCCGACTTACGGCTACAGGCGTGTGACGGCGCTGCTGAACCGTCGCCTGCGCTCTGAGGGGCGCCCGACAGTCAATGCCAAACGGGTGCTGCGGATCATGCAGCATCACGGCCTGACGCTGGAGCGCCACACGGCGCGTCGTCCTGGCCGAACGCATGACGGCGTGGTCATCGCACTGCGCTCGAACGTGCGCTGGTGCTCGGACCATCTGGAGATCCACGCCCGCAACCGCGAAGTCGTGCGCATTCTCTTCGTCCTGGATGCCTGCGACCGCGAGATCATCGCCTGGTCGGCCGTGGCGCAGGCCGGCATCTCCGGCGAGATGGCGCGCGACCTCATGGTCGCCGCGGTCGAACGCCGCTTCGGCACGACCAAGGTTCCGCATGCCGTCGAATGGCTGTCGGACAACGGCAGCGCCTACATCGCCAAGGACACCGCCGACACCGCCCGTGCCCTCGGCCTTACACTGCTCTTCACGCCCGTCCGCAGCCCGGAGTCGAACGGTATGTCCGAGGCCTTCGTCAAAACGCTGAAGCGCGACTACGCCGGCATCAGCATTTTGCCCGACGCCGACACCATCCTCGCCTTGCTCCCCGGCTGGATCGAGGATTATTGCGAGGTCCACCCGCACTCAGGATTGAAGTTCCGCTCGCCGCGCGAGTTCATCAGGCTCAGTGCCTAAATCCAACCGCCGCTTGTCCGGCGAAATGGGGTGCACTCCA
>NZ_QHHQ01000036.1 GCF_003258595.1 Acuticoccus sediminis | reverse complement strand
TAGGTCTGGCCGCGGCGCGCGGTCAGCCGCCCACCTTCCCGCGGCCGTTCAGAAGCAGGTCGGCCCAGGCACGGGCGACCTTGTCGGTGCCGCTCCCGCCGATGTGGCAGTCGTCGAAGCGATCCAGATCGTCGAGCAGCGTGTCGGTGTTCACGCCCGGCCTCAAGGTGCTGTCCAGCGCCGGTAGAGCCGCTTGCGCGCGCACGATCGGGTTGTGCGCAGCATGGGCCTTGAAGCCCCCGTTGCTTGGTTCGAGACAGACGGAGGCGACGGACACGTAGACGGGCACCGCGATGCCATAGGTGCGCAGGGTCCCGATCATGGACAGGAAGCGGTCGCTATAGTCCTGCGCGCTCGTGCCGAGGACATAGTCCATCTCGCCCTGGTGCCACAGGACCTCGGTGACGCGATAGCCAGCGCTTCCGAGGTGCGCCATGGTGTCGATCAGGAGCGCGTTGAGGTCGCCCCCGTCGACCCACCGCGCCACCTCCGACCCGTCGAAGGCGAGGGGTGCGATAACGACCGTGTCGAACGTCCCGGATGCGACGAGCAGATTTCCAAGCTCGGTCCAGTACTCCCCCTTGGTGTCCGTCGCCCCGAGAAGGGGCGAGGCAGCGACGAAACACTGCCTCTCAAAGAAGTTAACGACGTGGTTGCCGTACGCGGAACGGTAGCGTTGCCCCGCATGGTTGGCGGCGTTGGACTGGCCGAGCACCAGGAGGACGGCCGTGCGAGCGCTTTGCGCCGGGCAGACGACGTGGGTCTTCGTCTCGTCGGCGACGATGCGGCCGTTGGCGTCGAAACGGTAGCGGCTTTCTGGCGGGGGTGGCGTGACGGCCAGGCGGCCCTTGAGGACGGAGAGTTGCGGCCACGGCGGCAGGTCCCGCCGCCCCGTCATGCCACCCGCCGTGAACGCGCCCAGAAGCGCTACCGCGCCGAGCACCAGGAGAAGCCACCGTGTGGACGTCGTCATCGCCCCTGCCCCTTGGGAGGCTGCGCAAGTGTGCGGTCCAGCGATGGGAGCATATCCCCTTCGTCCCACGTTGTCTTGTCAATGCCGCCGGAATTTTCCCCAGAAGTGCCGCAGTAAAATTCCCGAGTTAGGTGCTCAGATGGGCGCGGCCAGGGAGATGAACGCCTAGAAAAACCCACACGAATCAGGCCCGCTGATTTCGGGTCTACCGGAGGGTGAGCGATGCGAGGACAGCCTGGATTCTTCGACGTCGAGGATCGGCTGCAGCGAGCAGGGAAACCTGCCGCGGCGTCATTTCGCGGATTGGCATAGTGGGTGGATCGTGATGATCCGGAGCAATTGGAGCACAAACCGGCGGCTTCACGTAAATGCGTTGTCGTTCGAATGGTA
>NZ_QHHQ01000035.1 GCF_003258595.1 Acuticoccus sediminis | reverse complement strand
GCATCGGCTGCAAGCGTCGCCGGGCCGCCCATGGATGCCCTGCCGGTTTGAGGCGTCTGCGCACCCTCAATGCCTATGAGGAGGCCGCGCGCGTAGCCTGCGGCGTAGCGCGCGGCCGGAGGTTCCGGTCGTCGCGAAGTTCCAAGCTTGCGCCAGCAGGCGCTCTTCTCGTTGCGGCGTTATTCAGCTGGTGGTCCGGGGCGTTGCGCACCCGCCGGCGCCCTCGGCGGCCGCGTCTTCCAGCGCGCCACGAACTGCTCGTAGGTTCGCTCCGCCTGGCGGGCGAGTTTGGCCTCTTGTGCCCGCAACTCCTTGACGTTGTAGGCATAGGCCGGCCCGCGCCTGTTGCCCTTCTTCTGGGGCAGCCCCGCCCGGAGTTCCATGTCGCGCGTCTTCTTGGCAACCAGAGCCGGGCGCGCCCAGAGATAGTCCTCTTCCTTCGTCAGCAGATGCCAGCAGAGCACCGTCAGCTTCCGCGCCAGCGCGACCGCTGCGACCTGGTGGCCCCGCTTCGCCCGGATGCGCACGAAGAAGGCGTGCAGCGGCCCCGGCGCCTTGGCCGCCGCCCAGGCCGCCTCGACCAGCATGGCGCGGGCGTGGCTGCGGCCCACCTTGCTGATCCGGCCGTGATGCGCGGCGCCGAGCCCTGACTGGCGCACGCGCGGGTTCAGGCCGAAGTAGCTCACCAGCTTGCCCGGGCTGTCGAAGCGCGCGATGTTGCCGATCGCCGCCATGATCCCCGTGACGACAGTGAGGTTGACCCCCGTGATGGTCATCAGCCGCCGGACCGAGGCGTCGTCCATGACGCCGAGTGCGATCTCGCGGTCCAGACCGGCCTGGTCCTCCGTCAGCCGGTCGAGCTCGCGGATGTTGCGCTCGATCGCAAGCCGCTCGTCGTCGGGAACCGCCTGGCGTTCCAGCCACGCCCGCCCCCGTCCGTTGAACAGGTCTGCATGCGGGCACTTCGGGACGAGATGCGCCGCCAAGATCGCGTGCACCTCATTCTTCACCCGCGTCCGATGGCGGACGACCTGGTAGCGCCGCGCCACTAGCCGGCGGAGCCGCTCGGTCGCCGCGTCAGGCGTCCAGATCTCGGGCAGGTAACCGGCGGCATAGAGATTTGCCAGCGTGCCTGCATCGACCTTGTCGGTCTTCACATGGGCATGCGCAATGGCCTTCACCTGCAGAGGATTGGCGATCACGACCCGCGCCACGAAGGGCGACAGCACGCGCGACACCGCCATGCTGTTGCCGGTCGCCTCGATCACCACCTCGTCGGTGGCCTCGAGAGCCCTGCCGAGCCCTTCCAGCGCCGTCCGGGTCATGTCGACCCGTCCCGCATGGCGCAGGACGCCCTTCTCCCAGATCACCACCTCCCCGAAGGTCCGGTGGATGTCGATGCCGATCACGCGTCTCATCCGCGCCTCCCTGCCGATTGCCATGACGGGAGCGGCGGGGCGACACGACACCTACGGATCCGCGCGCGCAGCGCAACCGGGCGAGTCGCAGAGGCGGCCACCTACTAACGCGAGCTCGAAGCTCATCGAATACATCGGCCTGCCCGCACCTTCGTGCTCCCGGAGCCTCTGTCCCGGATGCTCGCAGCATACGCCGCCAGCGAAGT
>NZ_QHHQ01000034.1 GCF_003258595.1 Acuticoccus sediminis | reverse complement strand
AGCATAGTAGAGCGCGGCTGGAGGTGCCCTCCCGCCGAACGGCCGGTCGTCGCGCACGTAAGCCCAGATGTGGCCGGAGATCGTCTTGCCTTTGGCCAGGATCGGCACCGTGGTGTCGTCGCCATGAAGGCGCTCTGCGGCTTTGACATGCGCCTCGATCAGGGCGTGGAGCGGCTGCAGTGCCGTCGTCGCGGCGCCAACCTGGTCGGCGAGTGTCGAGACCGACAGCTCGATCCCTTCGCGGCCATAGCGCTCGCTCTGCCGGTTCAGCGGTTGGTGCTGGCCGAACTTCTCGAACAGGATCGTCGCGAGGAGGTTCGGTCCGGCAAAGCCGCGCGGCGTCACGTGGAATGGCGCCGGCGGCTGTGCGATCCTCTCGCACTCACGGCAGGCGAACCGCTCGCGCACCGTCTGGATCACCTTCCAGCGGCGGGGGATCACCTCCAGCGTCTCGGTGATGTCCTCGCCGAGCTTCGACAGTCGGGTCGAGCCGCAGCACGGGCAGCTCTCCGGCGCGGCAATGACAACGCGTTCGCGCGGCAGATGGGCCGGGAAGGGTTTGCGCACGGGCCGCTTGCGGGAGAACGCGGGGAGTGACCCTGTCTTTGCCGAGGCAGCCTCCGCGGCTTGTTCGTCCTCGCTCGCTGCCGTCTCGAGGTCCTCGAGCTGCAGCTCCATCTGCTCGAGCAGGCGCGCCTTGCGTTCGGAGCGGCTGCCGTAGAGCTCGCGCCTCAGCTTCTCGATCTGGAGCTTAAGATGGGCGACCAGGGCGGTCACGTCCGACTGCGCCGCCTCGGCAGCGAGCCGCGCCGCCCGCTCCGCGCGGATCATCGCGTGGGCGCTGGCTAGGTCGTCGGGGAGCGAATCGAAGGCGCTGTTCACATCTTGAGCGAATCACGATCGCCGCCCCTGGCCAAGGCAGAACGTCACCCGACCGAGGTCGGCCGCCAGGCCTCCTGCGGGTGGCGCCAGTCGATCCCTTCCAGCAGATAGCCGAGCTGCGCCGGCGTAATCGTCACCGCTCCATCGGCCGGCGAGGGCCACAGGAAGCGGCCCCGCTCCAGCCGTTTGGTGAAGAGGCACGCCCCCTGGCCGTCGTGCCAGATCACCTTCAGAAGATCGCCCCGACGCCCGCGGAAGCAGAACAGATGACCGCTCAACGGGTCGCGCCGCAGCACCTCCTGGACCAGCAGCGAGAGGCCGGGAAACCCCTTCCTCATGTCCGTGTGCCCGGTCGCCAGCCACACCCTGACGCCACTCGGAACCGGGATCATCGACGCTCCAGCACCGCGACCACACGGCCGAGCGCCTCGCCGTCCACGTCGGCGCCGACGACGATCCGCCGGCCGCAGGCGAGGATGATCTCCATTCGCGACCCTGGCGCCGGGGCGTCGGGCCGCGGCTCCTCCAGCTGCGGTTCAGTCTCCGCCGGGGCCGGCTCGATGATGGCCGGCACGAAAGTCGGCGTCCTCGGTAATCGGGGCGGCTCGACCCGGAACGCGCGCCGCCACGTCACCAACTGCGAGCGCGAGATCCCATGCCGCCGGGCCGTTGCCGAGACCAGCCGCGGCCCCGCCAGGCTCTCCAGCACGATCCTCAGCTTCTCCTCATCGCTCCAGCGACGCCGGCGGCCCCTCTCGACCACCTCCAACCGCTCGAACGCCCTGTGCTTATGCCTGTCCATACGCACAGTCCTCCGCCGCTCCGCTCACCGCCCGCAAGGCCGCCTTCGCCGGAGGCTTACGCGGCGGGTGCCCGCCCGCTCTTTGGGCCGCCGGTCAGGCGAGGCCGGCGCGGCGCTCGTGGAAAACGAGGCGCCTG
>NZ_QHHQ01000033.1 GCF_003258595.1 Acuticoccus sediminis | reverse complement strand
TGTGATCCGGCGTGGAATTTTGACCCCATAGAGCGGGGGATCGGCGTCCAATTTTGACCCCCTGAGGCGCGGGTTGCGCATGGTGCCTGTCTTTGTCGAGGACGGGCGATCAGGGGATGAAGTGCGTGGACACGATCGCGCGGATCCGTCGCGAACATTTTGTGCGGGGCAAGACGATCAAGGAGATCGCGCGCGAGCTGCACGTATCGCGGAACACGGTGCGCAAGGTGCTGCGGTCGGGGGCGACGGCGTTCGAGTACGAGCGCGAGGTGCAGCCGCTTCCGAAGCTTGGGCCCTGGCGTGACGACCTCGACCAGCTGCTGACGGAGAACGAGGGACGGGCGGCGCGGGAGCAGCTGACGCTGATCCGGATCTTCGAGGCGTTGCGGGCGCTGGGCTACGAGGGTGGCTACGACGCGGTCCGGCGCTATGCCCGCGGGCTACAGCGCGAGCGGTCGTCCTCATCGGCGGCATTCGTGCCGCTGAGCTTCGATCCGGGCGAGGCCTACCAGTTCGACTGGAGCCACGAGATCGTTCTGATCAACGGCGTCACCACGACCGTGAAGGTCGCGCACGTCCGGCTCTGTCACTCGCGGATGTTGTTCGTGCGGGCTTACCCGCGCGAGAGCCAGGAGATGGTGTTCGACGCCCACGACCGAGCGTTCGCCTTCTTCAAAGGCACCTGTACGCGAGGGATCTACGACAACATGAAGACGGCGGTGGAGACGATCCTCGTCGGCCGCCAGCGCGCTTACAATCGGCGCTTTCTGCAGATGTGCAGCCATTACCTGATCGAGCCGGTCGCCTGCACGCCAGCGTCGGGCTGGGAGAAGGGTCAGGTCGAGAACCAGGTCGGGCTGGTGCGCGAGCGGTTCTTCACCCCGCGCGTCCGGGCGAAGAGCTATGAGGAACTGAACGCGTGGCTCCTCGACCAGGCGATCGCATACGCCAAGGCGCATCGTCATCCCGAGTTCGCGGACCGGACCGTGTGGGAGGCGTTCGAGGCGGAGCGCCCGAGCTTCGTTCCCTACGCCGGGCGGTTCGACGGCTTCCACGCCGTGCCGGCCTCCGTATCAAAGACCTGCCTCGTGCGGTTCGACAACAACAAGTACTCGGTCGCCGCGAGCGCGATCGGTCGCCCGGTCGAGATCCGCGCCTATGCCGACCGCATCGAACTGCGCCAGGACGGCCGGATCGTCGGCGACCACTCGCGCTGCTTCGGCCGCGGTCAGACGGTATTCGATCCCTGGCACTACGTTCCCGTGCTGGCGCGCAAGCCCGGCGCGCTCAGGAATGGAGCCCCGTTCAAGGACTGGGTGCTGCCGGCCGGGTTGGAGAAGGTCCGGCGCAAGCTCGCGAGCGTCGAGGACGGGGATCGTCAGATGGTGGCGATCCTGGCTGCGGTGCTGAGTGACGGCCTACCCTCGGTCGAGGCGGCCTGCGCCGAGACGCTGCGCGAAGGCGTCTGCTCGGCCGACGTTGTCCTGAACATCCTCGCCCGGCGCCGGGACCCCGCGCCGCCGGTCACGATCATGACGCCCGAAGCGTTGCGGCTCGCCGTCGAGCCGACCGCCGACTGTGCCCGATACGACACCCTCAGGAGAGCCGTGTGATGGAGCGTTCCGCGATACTGACCACCATGGGCGAGCTCAAGCTCTACGGCATGAAGGCCGCCTTCGACGAGATCATCACGACCGCGGTGAAGCGCCAGCACGAGCCTCAACGCATCGTCGGCGACCTGCTCACTGCCGAGATCAGCGAGAAGCAGGCGCGCTCGATCAAGTACCAGATCACCATCGCCAAGCTGCCGCTCGCTCGCGACGTCGAGGACTTCGCCTTCGACGACACGCCGATCAACGAGACGCTGATCCGCGACCTCGCCAGCGGCGAGTTCCTGGCCCATCAGCGCAACGTCGTGCTGGTCGGCGGAACCGGGACCGGCAAGACCCACCTCGCCATCGCGATCGCCCGGGCCTGCATCCGCGACGGCGCTCGCGGCCGCTTCTTCAACGTCGTCGACCTCGTCAACAAACTCGAGGCGGAAGGCCGCTCAGCCCGTCAGGGTCGCATGGCCGACTACCTCAGCCGCTTGGACTTCGTGGTCCTCGACGAACTAGGCTACCTGCCGTTCGCGCAGTCTGGCGGACAGCTCCTGTTCCACCTGATCAGCCGCCTCTACGAACAGACATCAATCATCGTCACCACCAACCTCGCCTTCGGCGAATGGCCCAGCGTGTTCGGCGACGCCAAAATGACTACCGCGCTGCTCGACCGGCTCACGCACCACTGCGAGATCGTCGAGACCGGAAACGAGAGCTGGCGCTTCAAGAACCGCGCCTAAGTCCACTCCACGAACCGACACCACGGGCGTCGATCCCGCCGACCGCGCCAATCCCGGCCAGCTCATCGCCGACGGGATCACCCAGCTTCAGGGGGTCAAAATTGGACGCCGATAAGGGGTCAAACTTCCGCGCCGATTGACA
>NZ_QHHQ01000032.1 GCF_003258595.1 Acuticoccus sediminis | reverse complement strand
CTCAACGACGTCGACCCGCAGGCCTGGCTCGCCGACGTGCTCGCCCGGATCGCGGCGATGCCGCAGGGCCGGCTCCCCGAGCTGAACGCCTCGAAAAACCCACACGAATCAGGCCCGCTGATTTTGGGTCGGCCGGAGGGTAAGCGATGCGGGGACAGCCTGGTTTCTTCGACGTCGAGGATCGTCTGCAGCGGCTGAGCGATCTCGGCGACCAGCTGGACGCCTTCGCCAGGGTCGTCGATTTCGAGATGTTCCGGCCCGAACTCGAGGCGGCGCTGTGCTACAGCGACCGCGCCAAAGGCGGGCGGCCGCCATTCGATCCTGTGATGATGTTCAAGATCCTGGTGATCCAGGCCAGCAACACCCTCTCCGACGACCGCGCCGAGTTCCTCATCAACGACCGCCTGTCGTTCATGCGCTTCCTGGGGCTCGGCCTTGCCGACAAGGCGCCGGATGCCAAGACGATCTGGTTCTTCCGCGAGCGGCTGACGACGGCCGGCGCGATCGAAGGCCTGTTCGCCCGCTTCGACCAGGCGGTCCGGGCCGCCGGCTACATCCCGATGTCCGGCCAGATCGTCGACGCCAGCCTCATCTCCGCACCGAAGCAGCGCAACAGCGATGGCGAGAAGGCCGACATCAAGGCCGGCCGCGTTCCCGAGGCGTGGCAGGGCCATCCCGCGAAGCTGCGCCAGAAGGACCGCGACGCCCGCTGGACGCTGGTGTTCGGCAAGGCGCGCGAACGTGAGGACGGCACCCGGCACGCTGATATCGCGATCCCCGTGTTCGGCTACAAGAACCACATCTCGATTGACCGGCGGCACGGCTTCATCCGCAAATGGGACGTCACCGACGCCGCCGCCCACGACGGCGCCATGCTGCGCCAGGGGCTGCTCGATCGCAGCAATACCGCTTCGACCGTCTGGGCCGACAGCGCCTACCGATCAAAGGCGAACGAGGCGTTCATGGACGCCCATGGCTTCAAGAGCGAGGTTCACCGCCGCAAGCCGAAGGGTCGGCCGATGGCCCCCAATGTCCGCCGCGGCAATGCCGCCCGCTCAGCCGTACGTGCCGCTGTCGAGCCGGTCTTCTCCCATCAGAAGGGAGCGATGGCGCTGACGGTCAGAACCGTCGGGATCGCCCGCGCCAAGGCCAAGATCGGCCTCGCCAACCTCACCTACAACATCAGACGCCTCGTCTTCCACGAGCACCGCGCCGGCCTCGCCTGATCGGCGGCTCGAAGAGGGCGGACACCCGCCGCACCAGCAACGCGGCGACCAAATCAGGTTGCCGAGACGTCGCACCGACGGCTCATGACAGACCGCCAACGCTCAAAATACGCGTTCTTCGAGGCGTTCAGCTCGGCAGAGCCGAATACCAAGGTTTATCATTGCTTTGGCCCAAAAAGCTTATTTAGTTATTCAAGTATAGGAAAGCGTGTCCAATATTTCTTCTGGGTTTAACAATTGATAAAACCTCTCCTCCGGAGTTTTTATGTCGTCAAAGTCAAGATATACGTCTCTCTGGGAGAATCCCCGGACATTAGCAATCGTCTTATACACCCCGATTTGCGGTGTTTTTGGGGTAAAAATTGTAATATCAGCATTCACGTCTTTAATTAAAACAAGACTATGGAAAGCAGAGCCAATTAGCCCGGCTATGCGAGACGCTGAAGCTAGAACTTCTAGTTGCTTTTTAACTGAATGCTTCTCTGGATAAAAAATTTCCCAGCCTTGCTTGCTGAGTACATTCTCAATGTCAATAAGACTAGAAAACGACTTCGTTTTTTTTTGGTAGCGCACTGCGAGATAGCCATATCTTTGGCCCATGCGGTCGCCATTCGTCGCGTGGACGGTACTGACCAAGGAATTCAGCATGATGCTCATCCAGCTGATGTCGAATTATGCAACCCGGCTCTGGGACATGAAGCGCCTCAACACTACTCGGCTCTTTTACCCTCACATGCTTGTTGTCTATACCCAGAAGCGTCAGGATCTCGTCCTGGTACGGTAGCAACTTTGGAAAGCGGGACCACAATATAGGCAAATCAGGCCGCTGCCTCGCGTACCAGAGATACGTGCAGGACTCTAGTATGAAATGACCAAATAAAGGTGAGGCATATCCGCCAAATATATACTCTCCTTGCATCATATTATTCGTCTCACCAAACTCAATAGGAGGATAAACAAGCCGCTGCCCGGACCTAAAAAGAGCTGATTCTTCAATATCGTGGCGATCTCTGGTTACCGCTCCTCCGATTTGCCTTCCGACGTTACCTCGGCGAGCCGGTTGATTTCTCCCACCCGGACGCCGAAAGGGAAATACTATTGCATCATTATACATGTGAGCAGCTAAACTCATCTGAACCGGCCTCTGTGCCTCCCATGGCGATCGAACATGTTCTAGTTTGAAGAGTCTGGCAACCTGAGGTGCGAAAGGACGAAGCGCACTGGGGCGCACCGTCGGCGTTCCCTTCGGCAATGGTGCCCGCACCTTCCCCCGGCTCCGCGCCCGAGTTTGTCGACCGCACCGACTAGTGGATTGACCCATTCAAAAGGGTCCGGGTTGGGATTCCTCTGAGAGTCTACCTATACGAAGCTGGGAGACGCGAACAGGCATCCCCCCACGGTCATGGCGCCTGAGCGAAGGCAGCTCGAAGCCATCGCGTCAGGCCGGACCACGCCACAGCAGACGCTGACAGTACGGAAGCGAAACACGTCTGGCGGGCGCACATCGTATCGTGCTGCTGACGGCCGATGGGCACGGCACCTACGCGATCATGGCGGCGACGGGCAAGAGCAAGACCAGCGTCTGGCGATGGCAGGAGCGGTTCGCCGCGGACGGCATCGAGGGTCTGCCCTCGGACAAGTTCCGGGCGCCAGGCAAGGCACCGGTGGCCCCCGCCAAGGTGGCCGAGGTGGTGCGAATGACCCATGAGCCGCCGCCCCACGAGGCGCTCCACTGGACGGCACGGGCCCTGGCCAGGGCTGTGTCGCTCGGCGTCATCACAGTGCAGCAGATCTGGGCCGCGCACGGCGTCGCCCCCCATCGCTGGCGCACCTTCAAGCTCTCCCGTGACCCCGCCTTCGTGGAGAAGCTGCGTGATGTCGTGGGGCTTACGTGGCGCCGCCGGCACCCCACCGTGGTGCTGTCGATCGACGAGACGAGCCAGATCCAGGCGCTCGACCGCACCCCACCTGTCCTGCCGCTGAAGAGGAGCCGCGGCGCCACCATGACGCACGACTACACACGCAAGGGCACCATGACGCTGTTCACCGTGCTCAACGAGACTGGGGGCCTCCCTGCCCTTTGGAGTGGCCTCGGCGGGCCTCCGCCGTCGGCACGAATTGCAGCGGGGCTTGCCGTGGGCGTAGTGTCTGATTCCGGCATGACAGGATTGCCGTCATGGCCAGTCTTCTTCTCTGAGCCGACCCGGTTGCTCAACTTGCTCCATGTCGGGACCGACTGTCCCGGCAGCTTGAAGCCGATGAGTCAGGCCGCCAAGACCGGGAGCATCGGCGGCAGCCATCAAGGCGGTGCTTTTGCCGGCCCCGCCTTTGAGTGATGTGAATGCGATGAGTTTCATCGGCCTCTCGTTCGACGGGGCAGCGTGGCGATGGGCCCCGTGTAACGCACTGTTTTTTGAGCATAAAACCGCAAAAATGCAGCAGAACAGAGGCGCGTTGGCGTAAGCGCGCAGCGCAGCAAAGCCGCAGAAGCGCAACGCTGCATGCCCACGAAGGTGCAAATGCGTACCCGGACAGACCCGCAGAAGCGCAAACACGCAACACGGCATGAGCGTATTCGCGTATCCACACAGGCGCGCATGAGCGCAATTGCGCGATCCCGCAGACACGCAGACACGCAGACACGCAGACACGCAGACACGCAGACACGCAGAATGGTAGTCACGTATTTCCGCAAACGTGCAGAGTGACAATCACGTAATCGCACAGAAGAACACAGCACGACTGATGCTTTTGTTCAGCGTTTGAGGTTGAGGTGAAAGACGAGGCAGGATATATCGGAAAGTAGAACTTTCGCGATTAAAGCCCACCTCACCGCCTCGGCTCTCCCCTCA
>NZ_QHHQ01000031.1 GCF_003258595.1 Acuticoccus sediminis | reverse complement strand
CGCTGATCTCCTCATCCGAAGACCAGCAGGTCCCTTCCGTAGCTTACAGCCCTGTCCGATTTTTCGGGAGCACCTCAGACACCCTGATCCTGCCCCGTTCGAGGGGACACCGATGATAGGCTTTCGAGTCGAGTAAGGAGTGGCCGATGAGCGAGAGGCGGTCGACCGGCTTCTCGCAGGGCAGGCCATTGCGGAAATCGCCAACCAAGCTGCGATCGCCGCCGGCCACATCCTCGTCGCGACGGAACGTCTGCGACGACATGAGTTCGAGTGCTGTCCATACCGCCAGCGTGGCATCGGGCGAGGCCGCAGCCTCGCCATCCGCAGCTCGCTTCGTCGAAGGGTCGATGGCAACCAACTCAATCAATTTTGAAGGTTTCGCGTGTCGGTCGAACTCGACGCGAGAGCGTCGAAGAAGCCCGGCACAGTCTCAGCGCCGGCATCGAGACCGACCAACGTCACCCGGTCGAGGAAGCGGTTGAAGCTCTTGCGTGACGTCTCCGGCCCATCAGGGAGGAGTGGCAAGCCGCGCCGTTGGCGGAGTCGGTCGGCGTCGAGATGTCGGTGATGCACAGCGGGTCCGACGAACACCAGCGCATCGACCGGACTGCGGCAAGGATCGTCGCGCGGATGCGTTCGGACCGGCCTTCACGCTCCAGGCCACCGAGCGTCCCGTCCGCGTCTGCCGCTGCCGTATAGACGAGGACACGCACCATCGTAGGAGGTCGCCTCTCCGCAGCTCCCTTGTCAGAAGTAACAGCACCAAGCTCCACGCAATCAGTCCTCAATCTCATCTCCCAGAGCGGTTAGATCGACCGCCCTGCACCGTCGAGGTCGACAAGAAGTTAGGTGACCGCAATATCGACCAACATCCTTTCGATTTCTCGCGGATAAGAGTGCCATCCGCTTGGGTCCATGAGCACGCCTCTTTCGAGCAGATGATGGGACGGCTGCGTCCATCATTATACAGGGTGATCGACCATCGGGATGGAGGCGCTCCGTTTGCCGCTTCCGTGGCTTCCTTCGCGCGCCTCCCATTCCGCATCGTCCGATTCCAATGGCGCCGCGGGGCGCTCCGGCCACAGGTCGACGGTGAGCGGCGCTGCGATCCGCGCGGCCGGCCCCCAGAAGGTCGCCTCGGTTCTGGCGTCGCTATCGGCCGGCGTTTCGGGCGCCATCGCGGCCTCCTCGCACGAGAGATACCCCATGAGGAGCGCCGCGGTCCGGGCGAGCGACAGGCGGGCCTGCATCGTCTCACCGCTCGTCCGCTGCCGCGTCAGGGCGGACAGGGCGGCCGCCGCCATCAGGTAGCCCGTGGCATGGTCGAGCGCCTGGACAGGAAGCGGCGTCGGACGCGCCTTGCCGAACCGGCGCATCCCGGCTTCGGCGATCCCCGTGCTCATCTGCACCAGACTGTCGAAGCCGCGGCGGCCGCGCCACGGACCCGTCCAGCCGTAGGCGTCGAGCGTCACCTCGATGGCAGTGGGGTTGAGCGAGCGCCTGAGGCTTCCGCCGAAGCCGAGGTCCTCCAGCGCCCCCGGCCGGTAGCCATGCACGAAGACGTGGCAACTCGCGAAGAGCCGGGCGATGCGCTCGCGCCCCTCCAAGCTGCGGGCGTCGACGCGGGCAGAGCGTTTCCCCATCATCACCTCGGGCACGACGCCGAGCTCCTCCCACTCCGGCGGATCGATGCGCAGGACGTCCGCCCCCATCAGGGCGAGAAGGCGCGTCGCGACGGGACCCGCGAGCACCCGCGTCATGTCCAGGACCCTGAGCCCCTGCAGCGGCTTGCGGCCGGGCGACGGATCGAACGCGGCGGCCCCCGCGCCGACCCGCTGCCAGGCGATCAGCGGCTCGGCCGCGACGGCTGTGCCCGCCGCGCCGGCGGCCCACTCGTCGGCCGAGCGCATCGCTGCCGCGCAGCCGCCGGCCGCGACGATCGCGTCCTCCAGCGCCCCCGCCGGCCAGCGCGCGACAGCGTCCGCTACGGCGTCCCGCAAAGCCGGCACGCCGAGGACGGTGAGCGCCGCATCGCGGTGGCGCGGCGCGTTGGTGTGGAGCCGGATCCAGCCGTCCGCGGCCTCGTAGTCGCCCGCGACAGGGTCCCAGGGCGGCGGCGGCGACCATCCTTCCGGCTGCAACGATCCGCCGAACCAGAAGGAGGCGAGGCGGCGATCGACGGCGACCGCGGGCGCGATCCCCACGGTCTGCAGCAGCCCCGCGAGCGCAGCTCCGGCGGCGGCGATGGAGGCGCCCGCGAGGTCGCTAACCGCGAAGGCGGCCGGAAGGCTGCCGGTACCGTGGATTGACACGTCGCGCGGGGTGGGTGCCGCGAGCCCGTCGAGGATTTGGCCCAACATGTCCGCTGCGGGTGTGCTCATCGCTGATCTCTCCATGCTTCTGTCGCGCATTGACGGCGGCCATCAGATATCGTCAATGTTGATTGAATTAATCAATGCGAGGTCCTGTGCAGACGCTATCGAGCGGGGAGGCAGCGGCTTTGCTCGGCGTGAGCCGGCAGACGCTCTACGCCTACGTCAGCCGGGGCCTGATCGCGCCCGTGGAGCGCGGCGGCCAAGCCGGGAGCCGCTACGCCCGCAGCGCCGTGGAGGAGCTGGCGAAGACGCGCCGCCGCGGTCGCCGTCCGCGCGAGATCGCCCGCGCCACGCTCGACTGGGGCGTACCTGTGCTGGAGACGAGCATCACCCGGATCGAGGCCGGCGCCCTCTCGTATCGCGGCCGCGACGCCCTGGCGCTTGCGGCGACGGCCACCTGGGAAGAGGTCGCGGCCCTGCTTTGGCAGATGCCGCTCGCGAGCGTCTTTCCGGACAGCGCCCCCGCCGCGCCCCCGGCACCGTTCGTAGGCCAGGCCGATGCGGAAGTCCTCCTGGCCCGCTTCGCCACCGCCGCGCCGGGCGATGACACCGCCGGCTGGCAACAGGCCCCGGACCGTCTCGCGCAAGGCTGCGGCGCGTTGATTCGGCTCATAGCGGCCGCCGCGCTGGGGACGGCCCCCCGGGCCACCCCCCTCCACCTCCAGTGTGCGGACGCTTGGGGCCTTGACGCGGAGGCGGCCGACCGGGTGCGCGCCGCGCTCGTCCTCTGCGCCGATCACGAGCTCAACGTCTCCGGCTTCACCGCGCGCTGCATCGCTTCGGCGGGGGCGAGCCTGAAGGCGGCCCTCGTCGGAGCGTTGGCTGCACTCTCGGGCGCCCGGCACGGCGGCTCCACGGCGCGCGTTGAAGCCGTGTGGCGGATGCTGGAGAGCGCCCCGGACATCTCCTCCGCGGTGCGCGACGCCCTCGCGGGCGGCATGGAGATGCCGGGCTTCGGCCACCCGCTCTATCCATCCGGCGACATCCGCGCCAAGGCGATCCTGGCCGCCGTCGGCCCGCGCCTCCCCGCCGCCCTCGCGATCGCAGAGGCGGTGCACGACCTCACCGGCCGCGCTCCCAACCTCGACTTCGCCCTCGTCGCACTGCGCCGTGACCTCGGCCTGCCGGAGGGCAGCGCTTTCCTGATCTTCGCCTTCGGACGGGCGGCGGGCTGGATCGCCCACGCTCTGGAGCAGCGCGCGAGCGGCACGCTGATCCGCCCCCGCGCCGTCTACGTCGGCCCGCGCTTCGACCCGGCGGACGACGCCGACGCAGGCGCCTGAGCCTCACCCGCGCAGCGCCAGCAGCAGCCGGGCGCCGAAGACCATGAACAGCGCCCCAACGGCCCGGTCGACGAGCCACCCGAGGCGGCGATACACCCGCCGCACCGGCGCGCGGGAGAAGGTGAGGACGACCGCGCCGTACCATCCGACCTCGATGACGAACGCCGCGGCCAGGATGACGAGCCGCGCGCCAAGCCCGGTCGAGGGCGGTACGGCGGCCGCGTAGAGCCCGACGAAGAACGCGATCCCCTTGGGATTGGAGAGGTTCACGAGGAGCCCCCGCCGCAGCCCCGACCGCCAGCCGGGCCGCGTCGCCGGCAAAGGCTCGGCCGCCGCCGCCGGTCGCGTGCGAACGAGGCGCCAGCCGAGGACAACGAGGTAGAGCCCGCCGAGGACCTGCACCACCCGTGCGAGCCAGCCGACCTCCGACAGAACTACCGCGACGCCCGCCATGGTGAGGGTCGCATAGACCGCGGAGGCGATGGCGAGGCCGAACACGGCGCCCATCCCGACCTGTGGATCGGCGTGGAATAAGGATTGAGCGCCGTTTGACAAGCTGGCCGAGAACTTCCTCGCCATGGTCCAACTCGCCTCAATGCGGCTGTGGCTCCGCGCTAATGAGTCTACGGCCTAGTGCGGCGCACTCCGCATCTGGGGCGATCGCCGCAAGGTTCACGAGGCCCTCTACATCGCCGCCCTCACGGCTTCGCGGCGCGTTCCAAGCCTCATCGACATGAGCGACCGGATGCGCAGCGCAAGGGCAAAGCACTCAGGATCATCCTCATCGCCGTTGCCCGCCAGCTCCTGGTGATCATCAATGCCATGCTGCGCAACAACACCCGAGCTATGGCCGAAGCTGGGTGATGGCGGTTTGAGGAAGGCGGCGTATCGAGGCGGGTGACAAGCCTGCCAGGACCTCCAGAAGGA
>NZ_QHHQ01000030.1 GCF_003258595.1 Acuticoccus sediminis | reverse complement strand
TCCTTCTGGAGGTCCTGGCAGGCTTGTCACCCGCCTCGATACGCCGCCTTCCTCAAACCGCCATCACCCAGCTTCGGTCCATAGCTCGCAGCTCGGCCTCGACACAGACAATCGCAACGTGAAGCCGAAGGAACGGGGCATCGCGGAGATGATGGTCGATCTCTATCGGACCTGGGCCAATCCCCTCGATGCCGACACGCTGTTCCGCTGGCACGGCATGCTCATGGCCGACACCCGGCATCTGGAGACGATCGGCGGCTATCGCCGTCATCAGGATGCGATGCAGATCGTGTCCGGCCGTCAGGATCGGCCCACAGTGCATTTCGAGGCACCGCCATCCTCTCGGGTCCCGGAAGAGATGACCGCCTATCTCGCCTGGTTCAACGGTACTTCGCCCGACGGCGATGATCCCCTGCCGGCACTCACCCGGGCCGGGATCGGGCACATATATTTCGAGAGCATCCACCCCTTCGAGGACGGAAACGGCCGCATCGGCCGAACCCTCGCGGAAAAATCTCTCGCCCAGAACATCGGCCAGCCGACGCTGATCGCACTGGCCCACACCATCGAGCGGCATCGCAAGGCCTACTACGACCAACTCGAGGTCCATCAGCGGACCCTCGATGTCACGGGCTGGCTGATGTATTTTGCCGAAAGGATCATCGCGGCCCAGCGGACGACGCTCGGCCGCGTCGCCTTCCATATCGCCAAGGCGCACTTCTATGATCGCTTCCGCGGCATGTTGAACGAACGGCAGGAAAAGGCGATCGCACGCCTGTTCCGGGAAGGCCCTGGCGGCTTCACGGGAGGGCTGAGCGCGGAGAACTACCTCGCGATCACGGGCACCTCCCGCCCCACCGCCACACGCGATCTGCACGACCTGGTCGAGAAGGGCGCCCTGACGCGCACCGGGGAACGCCGATACACCCGCTACCACCTGAACCTGCCGGGAACAGCTGTAACCTCGTGAGTGGGCGGCGTGGCATTTGGCGCGGGGGTCCGGTCGGTTGGACCGCCTGCTCGCTAACTGATTCAGGCTCTACAAGGGCGGGTGGACGACCGGCGGGTGCTGAGCGGCCGTCGGCTCTCAGAACATCCATCGACAATATGGATACCAGATTGGTGGACGCCCTCTCCATCGAACCGCATCCCAGCTTAAGCGGAGAACAATGATTTCACCCTACACGATCAACATCCCTGACGAACGGCTCGCCACGATCCGAGCCAAGGTCGAGACTTATGACTGGAGCCAGCTGCCGGATGCGGGAGGCTGGTCGGCGGGGGTCGGGGTCGATGACCTCAAGCGGCTCGCCGCGTATTGGCTGGACAGCTACGACTGGCGTGCGGTCGAACGGCGCCTCAACGCACTCCCCAACTTCACGGCCGACGTGGAAGGCGAGCCCCTCCACTTCGTTCATGTGAAAGGCGACGGCTCCAAGCCGCCCGTCCTGCTTCTCCACGGCTGGCCGGGCTCGTATCTCGAGTTCGAGCGGCTGTTGGAGCCGCTCGCAGCGGACGGACACGATGTTGTCGTCCCCTCGCTTCCCGGGTTCGCGTTCTCCAACCCGATTACGCGCCCGATCGGCCCGCGGCGGGCTGCTGCGCTCGTGCAGGGGCTGATGATCCAGCTGTTCGGCGACGCGCGGTATTTCATTCAAGGGGGCGATTGGGGCCACAGCATCGCGACCTGGGCAGCGCATGATCGACCGGACGCCCTCTGCGGCATCCGTATCAACATGATGACCGTGCGTGCGGAGTATGCCGATCCGACGACCGACGAGGAGACGTCCTTCGCCGCCAAGCGGGCCGCGATGGCCGGTCAGGAGAGCGCCTACTTTCACGAGCAGGCGACCCGTCCGCAGACGCTCGGCGTCGCGATGGCGGACAGCCCGGTCGGAGCGGCGGGCTGGATCCTCGAAAAGTTCGGCAAGTGGGCCGTTCTTCCGACAACCGCCAATGGCGACCCCGACATCTGGGCGAAGTTTTCCGAGGAGGAACTCCTCACCAACATCATGCTCTACATCGCGCCGGCATCGTTCGTGACGGCAACCTGGATCTACTACGGCAGCCGGCTCGAGACGTCGCGGTTGCTTCCGGCCGGTACCCGCATAAAGGTGCCGACCGGCTTTGCGGCCTTCCCCGATCCGGTGTTCTCGCCACCGCCGCTCTCGTTCGCGGAGAAGACCTTCAACATCGTGCATTGGACCGATATGCCGCGGGGCGGCCATTTCGCCGCGCTGGAAGAGCCGGAACTGATGCTGGCCGACTTGCGCGCCTTTATCGCGACGGTGTCGGGACCGCGCGCCTGAAGGTGGAGATCTCCGTTTCCGAAGCGCGGTCCAACCATCCGGCACAACGCTGGCTGCGTGAACGGCTGGCGACGTTGGCCGCCGAAGGGTAACTGCCGATTGGATCGAAGGCTCCGCACGGCGACTTCGACCATCAAAAGCAGCGATCGACATATCCCGCGCCTCAAGCGGTGGGACCGTCTTCCCCATCTGAGACGCTCGATGACATCGCCTTCGACAAGCTGCTGACATCAACTTCAAAAACCGACACGCGCTCTGGCCGGGATGGCGCCGTCAGGAAAGCGGACGGTTTCTTGCCGGTCGAGCCAAGTCGCCTCGACGAGGCCGTTTTGGCCGAATGATCGGGAAAATACCCGGTCAGGAAATCAACGTTAAGAATTCTGCGGTCCGAATGGGTTGTCTTCCTTCCTCAGGAGCAGCCCATGAAGATCGGCTACGCCCGGGTCTCCACCATCGAGCAGAATCTCGATCTGCAGCGCGACGCGCTCCAGAAGGCGGGGTGCGACAAGATCCTCGTCGACAAGGCGAGCGGAACGGTGGCGGCGAGGCCTGGGCTCGAGAAGGCGAAGGAGCTCTTGCGCGCTGGCGACACGCTGGTGGTGTGGCGGCTCGACCGGCTCGGCCGCTCGCTGCAAGACCTCATCACCTGGGCGCTCTATCTCGAAGAGCATGGTGTCGCACTGGAGAGCCTGGCCGAGCAGATCGACACCGCGACCTCGACGGGAAAGCTCACCTTCCACCTCTTCGGCGCGCTCGCCGAGTTCGAGCGCAACCTCATCCGCGAGCGCACCCAGGCGGGGCTCGCCGCTGCCCGTGCACGCGGTCGTCTCGGGGGCCGCCCGCCGGCCCTCGATGGCGACAAGCAGGCGCTGGCCGTTCAGCTCTACCGGGAGAAGAAGCTCACGGTCATCAAGATCTGCACGATGATGGGAATCTCGAAGCCGACGCTCTACGCGTATGTCCGGTCCGCCGGCGGCGGGTGATGGCGCTATCGTTCGGGGTCTCGCGGTCATCGCTCGAACAGCCCTGGAAGGTACGGGCACGGGCGCCGTGCAGAACCCGCACGATGCGAACCTCCTCGGCCAGCTCACGAAATGTCAGGCACCGGTCGCGCAGCGATTGACGATCTGGCGGCTGGCCAAGACTTCACTCGGCCCGGCTTGCTCGAAGCGCCTCCTTGAACAGTTCGAAGGCGGTCGTTCCGTGCCGATCGGGATAATAGAGGTGGTAGCCGGCAAACGGCTCGCACCACGGCTCCAGCAGGCGGGTGAGACGTCCATCGGCGAGTGGCGCAGCGACCAGATCCTCCAGGATGTAGAGGATGCCGAACCCCTCCAGGGCGGCGGCCACGAGCAGGTCGCCGTCGTTGAACACCGGGCCACGGCCTGGCCTGACCGTCACGGCGCGGCCGTCGCGCTCGAACGTCCAGGGAGAGAGGTCGCCATGCGCGTCGCCGTAGGCGATGCAGCGATGCGCCGGAAGGTCGGCAGGATCCATCGGCGCGGGATGGTCGCCCAGATAGTCCGGAGCAGCCACTACCGCGACGCGAAGCGGAGGCCCGACTGCCAGCGCGATCATGTCCTTCTCCAGCCGCTCGCCGAGCCGGATGCCGGCATCGTAGCGACCGGCGACAACGTCGGTCATGTCTCCCTCCACGGACACCTCCACCTGAATGCCGGGGTAGCGGCGCATGAAGGATGGTAGCATCGGCCACAGCACCGTATCGGCGGCGTGTTTGCCAGTCGTGATCCGGACGGTGCCGATCGCTGCCCCCCCGGCCTGGCCCAGCGCTTCGATCTCGTGGTCCAGCCCGGCCAATGCCGGCGAAAGGGTGGCGAGCAGGCGCTCGCCGGCAGCGGTCGGGGCGACGCTGCGCGTCGTGCGGGAGAGCAGGCGAAAGCCGAGCTGGCCCTCCAGACGCTTCATCGTCTGGCTCAAAGCCGACTGCGTGACCCCGAGGCGCCTCGCAGCACGCGTGAAGCTGCTGTCGGAAGCGATCGCCGCGAAGACGGCGAGGTCAGCGAGCTGTTCCGGACGCATTCGTGATCCCCGCTAATCGGGCCCATGACTGATTAGGCCATTATCTCGATCCATTAGCCCGACTACCTAGTCAGCGATAGCGAACGGAACGAGGAGCGGGGGATGGGACAGGTCTGGCTGGTGACAGGTGCAAGCCGGGGTCTTGGGCACGAGATCGCGCGCGCCGCGCTCGATGCGGGCGAAACGGTCGTGGCAACAGCGCGGTCCGCCGACGCGGTGCGCGATGCCTGCGGGGGCCGACACGATCGCCTGCACGCTCTCGCGCTCGACATCACCGACGCCGAAGCCGCGCGCTCGGTCGCCGCCGAGACCGCCGGTCGATTCGGTGCGATCGACGTGCTGGTCAACAATGCCGGCTACGCCGAACTGGGATTTTTCGAGACTTTCACCGATGCCGCCGTGCGGCGTCAGTTCGAGGTCAACCTGTTCGGCACGATGAACGTCGCGCGGGCGGTCGCCCCCCACATGCGTGAGCGTCGCTCAGGCCTCATCGTCACCATCTCGTCCATCAGCGGGCTGGTCGCCAGCGGCGGTGGGGCGGTCTACTCGGCGTCCAAGTTCGCGGTCGAGGGATGGATGGAGGGCTTCGCGCAGGAACTGGCACCGCTCGGCATCCGCTCGCTCCTGGTCGAGCCGGGGATGCTGCGGACCGACTTCATGGACCGGAAGTCGGCGAGCTTCGGCAGCATTCACATTCCGGACTATGCCGAGGCGGTCGCGCAATATCACGCGTTCGTAGACGGCGCGAACGGCAACCAGCCCGGCGATCCGAAGCGGCTCGCCGCGCGGATCGTGGCGCTTGCTTCGCAGAGCGAATTGCCATCGCGACTCATCTTCGGCGATGACGCCCGGCAGTGGGCCGGCGCGAAGGTCGATCAGTTGCGGCAGGAAATCGCCCAGTCCGCTCCCGATCACGACTGACGGCGCCGGCCAGGAGGTGGTTGCCGTCACCGTTCGGCGAGTGAGCGCTGGAGTGCGAACGGGCCGCATCGGCCGGGGGGTGAATGATAAGATCGAACTCTCGCGGCAGAATACAAAGAGGGTTCATCTCGCCGAAATTGGCTGACGCATAAGAGTAATTATGGAACGCCGAACGGGGTGAGCTGCTCCCTATCGGTTGGACAGTTCGGGCGCCGTTTTAAGCTACAGCCGGGATCTGCTGGTCGGTTCGGTCCT
>NZ_QHHQ01000029.1:0-2500 GCF_003258595.1 Acuticoccus sediminis | reverse complement strand
ACGGCAGGTGCTAACGTCTGTCGTGGAGAGGGAAACAACCCTGATCACCAGCTAAGGCCCCCAAATCGTGGCTAAGTGTGAAAGGATGTAGAGACCCCAAAACAACCAGGATGTTGGCTTAGAAGCAGCCATCATTTAAAGAAAGCGTAACAGCTCACTGGTCTAAACAAGGGTCTCCGCGCCGAAAATGTAACGGGGCTAAAGCCACGTGCCGAAGCTGTGGGCTCACTTTGTGAGCGGTAGCGGAGCGTTCCGTAGGCCTGCGAAGGGAGACTCGTGAGAGCTCCTGGAGGTATCGGAAGTGCGAATGCTGACATGAGTAACGTAAGGAGTGTGAGAGACACTCCCGCCGAAAGTCCAAGGGTTCCTGCGTAAAGCTAATCTGCGCAGGGTTAGTCGGCCCCTAAGGCGAACCCGAAAGGGGTAGTCGATGGGAACGCGGTTAATATTCCGCGACCAGGGATGAGTGACGAATGCCGGAAGTTGTCCGACCTTACTGGATTGGTTGGGCAGCCTGGGTGTTCCAGGAAATAGCTCCCCAAATGACCGTACCCGAAACCGACTCTGGTGGACTGGTAGAGTATACCGAGGCGCTTGAGAGAACGATGCTGAAGGAACTCGGCAAATTACCTCCGTAACTTCGGGAGAAGGAGGCCTCTGGCTCGGGCAACCGGGTTGGAGGGGCACAGACCAGGGGGTAGCGACTGTTTATCAAAAACACAGGGCTCTGCGAAGTCGCAAGACGACGTATAGGGTCTGACGCCTGCCCGGTGCCGGAAGGTTAAAAGGAGGTGTGCAAGCACCGAATTGAAGCCCCGGTAAACGGCGGCCGTAACTATAACGGTCCTAAGGTAGCGAAATTCCTTGTCGGGTAAGTTCCGACCTGCACGAATGGCGTAACGACTTCCCCGCTGTCTCCAGCATCGACTCAGTGAAATTGAATTCCTCGTGAAGATGCGAGGTTCCTGCGGTCAGACGGAAAGACCCCGTGCACCTTTACTATAGCTTTACACTGGTATTCGTGACGACATGTGTAGGATAGGTGGTAGGCTTTGAAGCGTGAGCGCCAGCTTGCGTGGAGCCACCCTTGAAATACCACCCTTGTTTTCATGGATATCTAACCGCGACGTACGTCCGGGACAGTGTATGGTGGGTAGTTTGACTGGGGCGGTCGCCTCCCAAAGAGTAACGGAGGCGTGCGAAGGTGGGCTCAGAGCGGTCGGAAATCGCTCGTTGAGTGCAATGGCATAAGCCTGCCTGACTGCGAGACTGACAAGTCGAGCAGAGACGAAAGTCGGCCATAGTGATCCGGTGGTCCCGCGTGGAAGGGCCATCGCTCAACGGATAAAAGGTACGCCGGGGATAACAGGCTGATGACTCCCAAGCGTCCATAGCGACGGAGTTGTTTGGCACCTCGATGTCGGCTCATCGCATCCTGGGGCTGGAGCAGGTCCCAAGGGTTTGGCTGTTCGCCAATTAAAGCGGTACGTGAGCTGGGTTCAGAACGTCGTGAGACAGTTTGGTCCCTATCTGCCGTGGGTGTCGGAGAATTGACAGGATCTGCCCCTAGTACGAGAGGACCGGGGTGGACGTACCTCTTGTGGACCTGTTGTGGCGCCAGCCGCATTGCAGGGTAGCTACGTACGGACGGGATAACCGCTGAAAGCATCTAAGCGGGAAACCCACCTGGAAACGAGTTCTCCCTTGAGAGCCGTTGTAGACGACGACGTTGATAGGTTGGATGTGGAAGCGTGGCGACATGTGGAGCTTACCAATACTAATCGCTCGATCGGCTTGATCGCTCTCATTACCCAATGCCCATCCGCGAAAGCGGACATGATCACGGAAAGACCGGCTCTGCCGGACGAGCACCGCTCGCCAGTTTCACGAACGAACGATCTTTGCCGGCCTGGTGGCCTTTGCGAGGAGCCCCCACCCGATCCCATTCCGAACTCGGCCGTTAAACTCCTCCGCGCCGATGGTACTCTGGCTTAAGCCACGGGAGAGTAGGTCGCTGCCAGGCCTGCCAAGATCGTTCCCATCCTTCTCTTTACCCCGACCCCAAAAGGCCCCCGCGTACCCCGCGGGGGCCTTTTGTCGTTCCAGCCCCCCGCATGCCCGCACCGCATGCAACGCCCCGGGAGCGGTCCCGGAGGCAGCCCGTCCGGCCGGCCCCGGCGCGCGCCTCCCACCCGGCGCGCCGGCCGATGCTCATGCGTCCGCGAACGGGAGACCGGCCAACGAGCGGGGCGCGACCCGGCGACGCCAGCGGCGCGGCGGCCCGTTCCCCGGACCTGCGCTCGTGCGCGGCCCGGCTCGGTCACGGCAACGCCCGCATCACCGGCCAGCGCCCCGCCACCAGCCGTCGCCTCCCCGCCCGGCGGGAGACCGCGGGCCAGGGCCGGCATGCCGGGCGAAATGCGCACCTTGATGCCGCCGCTACCCGGCCCGGGGCCTCGTCTCCGCCCGGCCGGCTCCGGAAATCCGGCGCCGCGCCATG
>NZ_QHHQ01000028.1 GCF_003258595.1 Acuticoccus sediminis | reverse complement strand
CGCCATGTAGATACGTTGCTACATGGTTGCAGGCAATGCCGGTCGCAACGTCAAACGGCCCTGCTCGCCTTGTAGCCTCGCCTCCGTTTCTGGCGCGCGAGCTCGTGAAGCGCGTCGAGCGCCGTGCCGGCATGCTGATAGTGGTCGTGCCGTCGTCGCCCCGAGCGACCGATGCGCCCCCATTCGCGGACCAGCACCCAATCGCCGAAGAGCGTGGGCTGCACCGAGAGGGCGTAGAAGCGCCATTTGTTGTGGGCGGGATCGATGCACGTCAAGTGCAAGTCGGTGGGGAAAAGGTCGAACTGCATCAGGCCGGCGCCCCTGCGCCAACGGGCCGCTGGAGCCTCGATATGGTCGAGGCGGAGGCACCCATGTCGCGTGCGATCTCGCGGCAGCTCCCACCGGCCGCCAGCCGATCGAGCGCCTTTTTCCACTGATGTTCGCTGAGCTCCGGCTTCGGTCCGAACCTGACCCCACGCTCCCGAGCCACCGACCGCCCGTCAGCGACGCGCTGGACAATCCGGGTTCGCTCATCTTCGGCTAACGCCGAAAGGAAGGCGAGGAAGCCACGCCCGATCGGCGTCGTGAGATCGAGGTGGGGCTTGTCCAGCACCTTGACGGCTGCACCGCGCTCGGCAATGCGCTGCATAATGTTGATGCCGTCCAACATCTAGCGTGTCGCCCGGTCCCATTCGGCGACGATGAGGATATCACCGGTACCGAGCGCGTCGATGGCGCGCTCGAGCTGAGGTCGGTTCTTCACCGCCTTTCCGGACGCCTTCTCCCGGAAGATCGTATCGCCGCAGGCGGACCGGAGTGCTTCGATCCGGCGATCGAGGTTCTGGGTCGACGTCGAGACTCTGGCGTATCCGAGCAGCATCCTTCACAGGATGCCGAGACGGCAAAAAACCTGCAACGAGAATACGCAACATATCCCAAGCGCAGAAAACCTCGCCATTCGTGGGCGTTACATAAGTCATGAAGTCAGACGCTTCACGACTTATGATGATGTCCCATCACGCCGAAGCCGGCCAGATTCATCCAGCCTTGGTGATGCGGGGAGGCCACCAGGTTCCATCCAATACGGATGGCGGCGTCTCGTTCGGCCAGTAGAGGCGGAACATGGGAATGAAACCGCCGTCTGGCGCAGGCAGCCAGTTCGACTCTTTCTCCGGCCCCGGATTCTCCTTCTGGAGGTAGAGGTCGATCGAGCCGTCGGCGTTGGTCTGGAGGTCGTTGCGCTCGCTCAGGGTGTAGCGATTGAGTGCGTTCGGCACGAAGAAGTAGCCGGTGTCATACATGGTGAGCGACCAGAAGCCCTCGGCGGGAGGCAGGTCGTCCTTTGAGGCGAAGCGGATGACATAGTCGTGCTTCGAGGCGTCAAGCGGCTCGCCGTCCGCGTCGGCCAGGCCGATCGGATAGACCGCGTCCTTGGGCGCGTTCGCCGGGATGCCAAAGGCCGAGAGCCAGGCGCGGGCCATGTAGTCGGTGCCGTAGTGGCCGATCTTCAGGTTGACCAGCCAGCCCTGGTTCACCGTGCCGGACTGCGCGGTATAGGCCTCGATCTTATCCCACGCCGCCTTCGGCGCCGCCTCGATCGCGGCGGCAACGTCGGGCTCGAACTTTGAAAGGTCGAAGTCGGCGCCGGGCGCAATGCCGATCTCCACCATCCGCGCAACGATGGACGCGTCCTCGGGCGCCGGCGGGTTGTCGACCATCAGGTTATTCATCCACTGAAAGTAGCCTTCGGCGTCGAGCGCGTTGACGCTGTCGCGCACCGAGCGCTTCATGTCGACGCTAGGGTCGATCTTGCCTGGCGGCGGCGTGTACTCCCTGCCCCAGGCGCGTAGCGGATAGAGCCTGTACTGGTCCTGCAGCGCCCAGACCTCCTTGTAGTCCTCCGGCGTGCCGGTCGAGTAGGTCCGCCCGAGGATCCAGATCGTCGAGGTCGGGACCTTCACCTCCTTGACGCCCTCGGGCAGCGTGCCGCTCCATCCCGGACCGGTGATCGCATAGGTCTGCGCTTCCTGGCCCGTGGTGCGCGAACCGGGATCGAACACCACCGGCACCCAGGCGTCGTAGAACTCCCAGACGTAGTAGCGGTCGCCCATGTCGGGCCAGCTTACGATCCACGGCTCCTTCGAAACGTCGATGAAGGTGCTGGAATAGAGTGTGTCGGCGTTCGGCGCGGTGACGTCGCGAAAGGCCGCCGTCGGATACTCCCGCAGGTTCGCGAACTGCCCCATCGGGGCCCGCGTCGTCTCGGGCTTCTCGACGTTGGTGATGACCTTGCGCGACATCTCCACCGAGATCAGCGAATAGCCGAAGACGTAGGCGTCCTCGGCGATGGACTTCGCCTCTTCGGCGGTCAGGGCATGCGCGGCACCGCCGGTGAAAAGGCTTGCCGCCAGCAGAAGACCAGAAACGATGTTCTTCATGAGCGTCTCCAGAAAACTGGGCTTGACGCATGGGCAAACCCATTGGGAGTCTCCGTCCGGCAAGACTATCTTGCCGGATACGTGCTCCCGCTGCGGCTAGGATATTTGGTCGTGTCTCGACCCGCCATTCATTTTGCGCCAAAGCCGCAGCGGCTGGCGCACTTCGTAGGCGCTGGCGCGTTGACGGTGCTCTCGATCACGGCGCTGGCAGGGGTTCCCGGGTTTGTTCGGAACGCCTTTGGCGAGAAGGTGCTGCGCCATGCCAACCGTGCCGCGATGCTCGACATCGAGGCGATCGAAGACCGCGACTGCTTCATTCCACACGCAACGATGACGAGTTTCCTGGTGGAGGTGGAGAGACGCGCGGGAGAACCGACACTTGGCCTCATGCTGGCACCGCACCTGTCTCTGGATGGCTACGGCTGTTGGGGCGAGTACATCTTCGGCGGCGAGACCCTAAAGGCAGCCATCGACCGCGGCATGAAGGCGATCGGTTATCAAAGCCGGGGCGATCGAACGGCTTTGAGTGTCGAAGGCGGACTCGCCCGATTCTGCTACTTCAGTGCAGCACGTGGTCGTGATGGCTATGGTCATGTGGCGGTGGGTGCGATCGGCGTCATGCTCAGCCTTTGCCGCGCCTATCTCTCACCGGCATGGCGGCCCTTGCAAATTGACCTCGATATCCCGCTTCCGACGCGCCCAGCCGCCTACGAGGACGCATTCCAATGCCCCGTCAGATTCGACGCGCCGGTCGCCGCCGTCTGGTTCGAAGCACACCTGCTGAGAGCCCCGCGCCGGGGTCATCAGATCCGTCGCCTGCTCACCGTCGAGGATGTGGCGCGCGCCCGGCTTGAGCCGGCGAGCCGCGAGGATCTCATCGGGGTCGTTTCAGCGCATATATGGGCGCAGGTTCTGACGGGCAGTGTGTCGATCGACAGTACCGCCCGCGCGCTCGATACGAGTGTCCGGTCGCTGCAGAGAACCCTGCATCAGCACGGCACTGACTTTCGCAAACTGTCCAACATCATCCGCGCCAAACGTGCCCGCGAGCTCATTGTCGGGACCAACGCATCGATCACAGAGATCGCCGCCGAGCTCGGGTACACAGCACCGGCTAATTTCGCGCGTGCCTTCCGCAAAGACGCAGGAACGAACCCGGGCGATTTCAGGCGGGCCATGCGGATCTCCCCGAGGCATTAGGCCGAGCCGACGTGAGGCAAACGTAATCCGGTCACAATTCAGGACTTACGCGACGCGATAAAGCGACAAATACCCGCTTGACTTAGAGCGCACTCTAACCGGTAGCTCCCTGTGCGTCGTGACAAAAGAAGGCAATCGTGAGAATTGGTGAACTGTCGAAGCGTTCGGGATTTTCGGCCCACACCATCCGCTACTACGAGCGGATCGGGCTGCTTCCCCATGCCGATAGGGACCAATCGGGCCAACGTGACTACGACGCATCAATCCTGATCTGGATCGAATTTCTCGACCGTCTCAAAACGACCGGGATGCCTATCCAGGAAATGCTGCAATACGCGGCCTTGCGGGAGCGCGGCGTCGGCACGGAAGCGGAGCGTAGCGCGTTGCTCGAACAGCACCGCGAGCGTGTTCGCGCGCATCTGACCGAACTGCAAGCCTGCCTTCTCGTCCTCGACACCAAGATTGCCGGATATGCCGGCAACGAAAAGAGGATGAAGGACTATGACGCATCAATCCCCGAACGTCGGCGAAAGCCGGCTGGAACGCGGCAAGCGGGCGCTCGCTGAAATTGACGGCGAGGCCGGCCACAATGTCGTGGCCGCCCTGGCAGGCATTGCCCCCGACTTTGCGAACAACCTGTTCGAGTTCCCGTTTGGCGACATCTACAGCCGCCCCGGCCTAGACTTGCGCGCCCGCGAGATCGCGACCATCGCGGCACTGACGGCGATGGGGACGGCGACCCCGCAATTGAAGGTCCATATCGAAGCGGGTCTGAATGTCGGGGTACGCAAGGAAGAAGTCATCGAGATCATCATGCAGATGGCGGTCTATGCCGGCTTTCCTGCGGCGCTCAACGGGCTGTTCGCGGCCAAGGAAGTGTTCGCAACACGCTTCCCAGTTCAGCAGGGGCAATCGGCATGATGAATGCGCTCCGCTCCTCGATTGCCGCCGGTGCACTGGCTCTCGCCGTCGTTCCGGCTTCCCCGATCATTGGGCCGACTGCCGCAGTCGCGAACCCGGCGACACCAGAAAAGCTATGGGACGGCTTCAGTTCGCCGGTCGGCATGGCGTTCGACGCTACGGGTAATCTGTTTGTGGCCGAATGGGGGGCGGGTCGTGTCTCGCGCATCGACCCTGCCGGGAAGCGCACCACTTTCGCGGACGGACTTTCCGGTCCTTCCGGCCTGACCATAGGCCCAAATGGCACGATCTACGTCGCATCCTATTCCCGTGATGAAGTCTATCGCTTCACCCCGACCGGCGAGCGCCGCGTGCATGTGACCGGCCTGGCGACACCCGCTGGATTGAGCTTCGATAGATCCGGCCGGCTGCTTGTTGCCAATCGCCGGACCAACCAGATTCTCTCTGTGTCCCGGAGCGGCAGCCTGGAACCCGTCATCGGCGGTCTGAGAACGCCGGTCGGGGCGGTGCAGACACCGGACAACGGCTATGTCGTCTCCAACATCGGCGGCGGTGTCACGATCCTGCGCCCGGACGGCACTCGCATCGAGGTCGGCGAGGAATTCGGCACGCCCGGTCCCGGCGTGGCGATGACGAAGGACGGCCGTGTGTTCGTGGTCGATTATGGCGGAACGACCGTGCGGGAAATCCTGCCAGATGGCCAGTCCCGTGCTGTTGCAGAGGGATTGCGCAGCCCGGTCGGCTTGGTTGTCGCACCCGACGGTGCCTCGTTGCTCACTGCCACGTGGCGCGATGGAACAATCTACCGGATCCCGATTCCAAATTAGGAGAGCAACTGTCGCGAAATTCCCAAGACCTCCGACAGCACCACGCATTCTCCTGAATGTCGTAAAAGACTCGCTGCAGACGCAGCGTATACATCTCGATAACTATCGATAATCACGAAATTGTCGGCAGCTTACGAGAATTTATGCAACACGCCGAGACGCGAGCCATCATGGGCTTCGGCGTATTGCATATTCTCGTGGCGACTTTCCGGGTGATTTTCGATTGATTCCAACGTCGGGGTCCGCTCCGCTTGAACCTCATCGGCATTGGATCTACATTTGTAGCCGTATATCCAAAGGGGGGGCCATCGTGCAGATCGCGAAGTGGGGCAATTCATTGGCGGTGCGCCTGCCGGCGGAGCTGGTCCGAGACCTCGGCCTGAAGGAGGGAGACCAAATCGACCTTGTTCCCGGGGCAGGGGGACTGAGTGTCGTTCGTCAGCCTCGAGTGGAAGAGGTACTCGAGGGACTGCGCCGCTTTCGTGGGCGTCTTCCGGCAGAGGACCGCCTGAGCCGCGACGCGGTCCATGAACGGTGAGTTTCTCGACACCAATATCATCCTCTATCTGCTTGATGGTGGTCCGAAGGCCGACGCGGCCGAGGCCCTCCTTGCACAGCGGCCGCGCATCAGTGTCCAGGTTCTGAACGAGGCACTGGTGAACTGCCGTCGCAAGGGAGGCATGAGCTGGGGCGAAGCCCACGAGTTCCTATCCGGCGTCCGGAGCCTTTGCTCCGTCGAACCCCTGACCCTCAGGACTCACGAGATCGGCTGCGCCGTAGCCGAACGCTACACACTTGCGGTCTACGACTCGATGATCGTTGCCGCTGCGCTAATCGCTGGCTGCACGACTCTCTATTCCGAGGACATGCACCCGGGGCTTCTGGTCGAAGGCCAGCTACGGTTGGTAAACCCGTTCGTCTGAGATCGAATGGAGTTGAAGGGGTGGTGCGCACGGATAGCGTTGCCGCCGGCATCCTTGCCCCGGTTCAAGCGAACCGCCACCTGATAGACCGTCCAAACCGAACCCTTGTGCTGAACTTTAATCTAGCATATGTCATTGGCATATGCATGGAGATGTGCCGTGATCGATGAGCGCCGTGTCAGCCTATTTCGGAACGGGCGCAATCAGGCTGTGCGGATTCCGAAGGACATGGCTCTGCCCGGGACCGAAGCCATCCTGCGCAAGGATGGCGATCGGCTTATTCTGGAGCCGGCACGACCGGATTCGCTCTTGGCGCTTCTGGCCACGTTGGAACCCATCGACGAGACCTTCCCCGAGATCGAAGATCCGCTGCCGGAAGCTGTTGACGTGTGACGCTGGCCTGGCTTCTGGATACCAACGTTCTGTCGGATCTGATCCGCAGACCACAGGGCATCGTCGCCCAGCGTCTTGCCGAGGTGGGAGAGAAGCGCGTCGCGACCAGCATTATCGTGGCTGCGGAGCTGCGCTACGGCGCCGCGAAAAAGGGCTCGGACCGGCTCACCCGGCAGGTCGAGGTGATCCTCGCCGCCCTACCCGTTCTCGCGCTGGAAGCGCCGGTCGATGCGACCTATGCCTCAATCCGGGCCGAGCTCGAACACTGCGGCACACCAATCGGCGGCAACGATCTCCTCATCGCCGCCCATACGATGGCCCTCAACCTGACGCTCGTCACGGCCAACGTGGGCGAGTTCGCCCGCGTGCCGGGGCTGCGCGTGGAGAACTGGCTGTAGCATTCGGCAGTCGTGTCGAACGCGGAAAAGTCGGACCAATCGCCGTTAGGACGGGACCATTTCTGCTGCGCGACTGGCTACAGTGAGCGGGCTCGGGAGAGAATGGCGCCTTCTGTCAATCGGAGCGCTGTTGATACTGCTGGAGTGCACCCCATTTCGCCGGACAAGCGGCGGTTGGATTTAGGCACTGAGCCTGATGAACTCGCGCGGCGAGCGG
>NZ_QHHQ01000027.1 GCF_003258595.1 Acuticoccus sediminis | reverse complement strand
AGGACCGAACCGACCAGCAGATCCCGGCTGTAGCTTAAAACGGCGCCCGAACTGTCCAACCGATAGGGAGCAGCTCAAATCTTGCCGTAGCCAAACAGTTTGGACGATTGCCATTCAAAGTTCCAACGCGGGACGGGGTTCCCATGAAAGGGCTCGGGAGCCTAATGTCGAATCACCAATCGACCGACGGTGATATCGTCGAAGTCGATGCGGTTAGGCTCGACGACTTCCTGGGCGAAGCCGCGGATTTGCCCAACATTGCCTGGATCGATGTGGAAGGAGCTATTGGCGAGGTAATCGCAGGCGCTTATCGAACCTTGTCAGCATGCAAGCTCGCCTACATCGAGCTGGAAACCCGTCGAATTTGGGAAAATCAACTTTTGGATGAAGATGTATTTTCCGCCTTGGAGGAATTCGGACTGGTTCCGTTGTTGCGTGATGTCCAGGCCCCAACACAGTTCAATGCATTGTTTGCCAGGCTGGGAGCCGTGTCCGAACCATTCTTTCGAGATGCCGTGATCCGCTATCCGTCTGCAATTCGGAGGGACTTTCTGAGCCTACCATCCACCTGATCCATTCGCGCTCGCAATCGCGATCAGCAGCCTGCACCGCCTCCGTTCGACCCTTGGCAGCGCCAGCGCCATAGCCGCCTCCACGATCACGGGCGATGATCTCGATGCTCGGCCGCTCTGCGAGCCAGCGCGGACACAGTTGCCGGCTCGCGGTCCGAGAGCTGGTCGATGACTAAACGTCGCTCCCGATCGCAGATCAGTGCGCCGTAGCGGCGGCTTTTGCGCCACGCCCAGTCGTCAATGCCGAGCGCCGAAAGGCGCCAGCCAGGGCTGATAGTCATGCCGTTCCTCGCAAGAGCGGCGACTTGTCGCCAGTGTAGACGCCGCTTCAAGCCCCATGTCACAACGACGTGGTCAACACTGTTCGGGTGTTGCCCGCTGTCGGTCAGTTCCCGCACGACCATGTCGCCGAGACAACTCGACTGCGCCGAATGCGGCGAGATCCGGAGGCACCCCCGACATGACAACGGACCTGGGGCCAGCGCGCCCGATCCTCTATTTTCGGGGTCACGCCAAGAATCGGCTCAGACTGCACGTGCTTTTGATCTCTCACGGCCCCACGCCACCGGGCGACATCGTCGTCGCGGACGGGACCCATGCGCCGGCGCTGATCTATGAGTTCGAGGGCCTGTCGTTTTGGCGGTACGAATTCGACCTGCCGGCCGGGGCGCCCGGATACCGTTTCGAGGGCGACGACTACGCGGTCGTCACCGAGCTCGCCGGTGACCTTCGCCTGGCGTTCGTGAGCTGCAACGGCAAGGAGCATGGGGACCTCGACCGCGAGCCGGCAGAGCGCAACGCAATGTGGGCGAGGCTGTGCGAGGAGCACGAAACGGCCCCCTTCGCCCTCCTGCTGCAAGGCGGCGACCAGATCTACGCGGACGAGGTCACCGACGGCCACCCACTCACCGACAAATGGCCGGACGACCTCGAAGCGGTGCCGCGACCGGACGACCTTGCAGACCTGAAGCGCCACCTGGAGCGCGGCTTCATCGCCCGATACGTGAAGGTCGTTCGCGCACCCGACGCCGCGAGGCTCTACGCCGAGGTACCGACGCTCTCGATCTGGGACGACCACGATATCTGTGACGGTTGGGGCTCGCTCCCGGAGGAGGTAGCGGACGGCCCAGTCGGCGCGGTGCTGTTCGAGGTGGCACGGCGCATGTTTCTCCTCTTCCAGCTCGGGCTGGTGGAGAGCGACATCGCCGCGCACCTGCCCGACCCAACGGGGGCCAACCTCGGCTGGCGGCACCGGCTTCCGGGCGTGACGCTGGTGGCGCCAGACCTGCGCTCGCAGCGGCGGCGGGACCGCATCATGGGCGCCGAGGGGTGGCGGCTCGTGACCGGGACGGACCCTCAGGGCGACCACACCATCGTTGTCTCAAGCGTGCCGCTCCTGGGGCCGCGCCTGTCGCTCATCGAAAGACTGCTCGTCATGATCCCGCAGATGCAGAAGTACGAGGACGATCTGCGCGACCAGTGGCAGAGCCACGTGCATCGCGACGAATGGCGGCGGATGCTGGGCGAGATGAAGCGGCTGCGCGCGAGCGGTGCGGTGACGGTGGTCTCCGGGGAGATCCATCTCGCGACGCGCGCCGAGATGCGCGCGTCGGAGGGGACGATCCACCAGCTCGTCGCCTCCGGGATCACGCACCCGCCGCCAGGCGGAGCCTACGCGTCCGCGCTCGGGCTGCTCGCGAGCTTCGGCGAGGCGCCGCTGCCGGACAGCCCCATCGTCCTTCTGCCGCTGCCGGGCCACCGGCGTCGCTACGTCGCCGAGCGAAACTTCCTCACGCTTTCGCGCCGGGACGGTCGATGGCAGTCGCAGTGGCACCTGGAGCAGAGCGGCCCGACCGCCCCTATGGATCTTTAAGCCATCCTGCACTCCATAGCGCGCAGCTCCGGCCGCGCGCCATTAAGCCAATACCGGATCGGCGTCGGTGTCCTGGT
Source organism: Acuticoccus sediminis (assembly GCF_003258595.1). NCBI lineage: Bacteria > Pseudomonadati > Pseudomonadota > Alphaproteobacteria > Hyphomicrobiales > Amorphaceae > Acuticoccus > Acuticoccus sediminis. Next base: position 5,263 of record NZ_QHHQ01000027.1, on the reverse strand, counting down.
GCCGGGCTCCGGCTTTACGCGACCTCTTGGCGTGCCGCCTCGGCCTCGGCGTCGAGATAGCCGCGTAGGCCAGGCGGAAGGCCGAGGCAGTCGGCGAGGGTCTGAAGGTAGGCCTGCTCCGCAGCCGTGTCCGGATCGATGCAGAGCGCAGACGTGAGATAGATCTCGGCGCGCTGCTCGTCGGTGCGGGCGAGGCGCGCGATCGTCGCAGCATCGGCTGGCTCGGCGAAATACTCGTAGAGCGCGACCTTCTCGGATGGGCCGAGATCCCATGTCGTCACCTGCTCGCGAATCTGCCGGTGTTCGTCCTTGTCGATATGGCCGTCGCTCTGCGCTGCGGCGATCATGGCGCGGACCAGAACGAGACGGAAGTCGTCGCCGGCGGCGTCGCGATCGTTTTCGACGTCGAAGGGGCCGCCGGGGGGCGGATTGGAAGGCTCGTGCGGAGAGGTGGCGGCGCCGGGGGCGTTCTTCGCCTGCCAACGACGATAGGCCTTGTAGGCGAGCCCTCCGATCGTAGCCAAGCCGCCGTACTTGACGAGCTTACCACCGACTCCGCGCTTGTTCTTCGAACCGGTGATCAGGCTGAGCAGACCGCCGGCGGCGGCGCCCCCGATGAGACCCGTGGCCAGCCCTCCCGCAAGATTGGTGGGCAACCCCTCCGTGAGGTTGGACGCGAGCCCTCCCACGAAATCGGAAGCCTGTTCGCCGCCACCCTTTTGAGAGAATCCGGAACCGAGAGCGCTCTCCAGGATCGATTTCACATCCATTCGGTTTGCCCTGTCGAGTTAATGCCTTCGCCCGGAGCTATGGGCGGGACCTCTGGTGTTCAAGCCGGTGTCCAGATCCACAGCTGCCTCGGAACGAGGCTTCCGATTGACGAAATCACACGCTAACCGCCCCTTCCGTCACGGAATCTGGCTCACAGGCCGGTCAAAAGCTTGAAATTGCGCCGGCTCGTCGGCGCCACGTCAGCGTGCCAACGCGACGATCTGTCCGCGAAACCATGGGCACCAACATCATCGCCGCGATCTGGCTTCGGCCCTGCGGTTCGACGGCCTCCAGCAGGCGGTCTAGAGGGACACGTCATCGGCCTCCCGTTATTCGACAAGGCAGCGTGGCGATGGGCCCCGTGTAACGCACGCAAAGCCGCAAAATGCAGCAGAACAGAGGCGCGTTGGCGTAAGCGCGCAGCACAGCAAAGCCGCAGAAGCGCAACGCTGCATGCCCACGAAGGTGCAAAGACGCAAAAGCGCAACGCCGCATGCCCACGAAAGCGCAAAAGCGTAACCGGACAGACCCGCAGAAGCGCAAGCACGCAACACGGCATGAGCGTATTCGCGTATCAACACAGGCGCGCATGAGCGCGATCCCGCAGACGCGCAGACGCGCAGACGCGCAGACGCGCAGACGCGCAGACGCGCAGACGCGCAGAATGGTAGTCACGTATTTCCGCAAATGTGCAGAGTGACAATCACGTAATTGCACAGAAGAACACAGCACAATTGATGCTTTTGTTCAGCATTTGAGGTTGAGGTGAAAGACGAGGCAGGATATATCGGAAAGTAGAACTTTCGCGATTAAAGCCCACCTCACCGTCTCGACCCTCCCCGCATGACCGACGATCACGACCGCCAGCCGCCCTGGCCGAACCGCCGACTCTCGGGTGGTTCGTGGACGAGCGACGCCTCCAACCCAGCGCCCAAACGGGCCGAGAAGACGGTCTCGGTGAAGATGACGGAGGCCGAGCTCGCCGCGTTCGACGAGGCGATCGCCCGCGCGGGGCTCAAGCGGAACCGCGCTTTGAGGATCGCGGCACGTCGGATCGGCGGGTTTCTGGAGGCCGATGCCGAGACGCTCGCCGTCCTGAAGGACCTTCAAGCCCAGATTGCCGGCATCGCGCGGAACGTGAACCAGATCGCCAAGTCCGCAAATCGGACCCACGACCCGGACTATCGTGCCTTCATGGAGGAGCGCAGAGACCTCGGAAAGGCGCTGTCGCGCCTCGATACGGAGCTTCGCACCATCACCGAGACCGCGACCCGGCGCACGGACGGCGAGGCGCGGCTGCGCAAGGCGTCGTCCTCGTGAGGCAACCGGTCCTGGACCTTTTGGCGAAGGGGAGGGGGGCTCCGGCCTACGTTTCCGCCGTCGACGCCGTCATGGGCGAGGATTGGGGCGAGGTCGATTTCGGACTCGGCGGACGCGCGGCCATGCGGCAGTCCATCGCCGCGGCGCATCAGGAGGACATCGCGCCTGGCGGAGCGCCGATGCCACCTTGCGTTCCAGGGCACAGCGCTCAGGCCGTGGTGAAGATGGTGCGGACCGGCGGCGCCCGGAACGTCGCCGGGCTGAAGGCGCAGATGAATTATCTGGCGCGCCAAGGTGGCGTCGAGCTGCAGCGCTCCGAGCGCTTCATGGGCATCGAGATCGACGAGGAGGAAGTCGCGAACATGGTCCGAGCCTGGGCCATGCCGACCGACGGCGAGGGCCGCGCGGACCGCACCTCGCACTTCATCGTCAGCTTCCCGCAGGGGACCGACGAGGCGGCGGCCGAGAGAGCCGGCCGCGCGTGGGCCGAGGAGATGTTCGGCTCCGGCGCCTATGGCGGCGACAGCTTCGACTACTACACGGCCTTCCATACCGACCGCGACCACCCGCATATCCACGTCGTCGTGCATCGGCGCGGTCTCGACAACGGGACGTGGCTGAAGGTCTCCAAGCGCAGCGACTTCAACTATCAGGCGATGCGAGACCTCGCCGTGGCCGTGGGGCAGGGGGAGGGGATCGACCTCGAGGCGACACCGCGGTACGCCCGCGGCGTTCATGAGCGGACCGTGCCCGACGCCGAGTTCCGCCGTGCCTCAAAGGAGGGGCGCAGACCGGTGGCGCCCACTCATTCGGAGGTCTCAGCGATCCGAGCCGCGGCCGCGATCATCCACTACGCCCGGCGGTTCGCGGCCGAGGCGACGATGCTGGAGCGCGACGCGCCGGAGATGGCGGAGGCCCTGCGGCGCGTCTCTGCCACGATCGAACATGGAAAGGCCTTGTCCGAGCGGCAGGACCGGCACACGAGGATCAGCCGAGAGGAGATTGCCACGATGAGCCAGAAGCTCGACCAGGCGCGCATCGAGACGCAATCACGGTTCGACCGGATGGACGAGGGGATCGCCGATCTGCCGGGCGGTGCGGAGCGCGTGCGGCTGATGCGGCAGGTGGCGAGCCTCAAGGCCGAGGCGGCGCCCTACATGCAGGACGCTCAGTATCGTGACTTCCAGCGGCCCGCCGCGCCCGGGCGCTATCAGAGCCTCGCCGGCAGCGACGCGCAGAGTGCGGCGCTCAAGGAGGCAGCCGATGTCGAGGTGCGCCGGATCGCCGAGAGATACGGTCTTAACGGCGAGGCGACGGTGGAGCGCTATTCGGGCGGGCCGCCGTCCAAGGCCCTCGCGGACCAATATGGCGCGGCCGAGGCGCGTGAACGCGAGCTGTCGCGCAGCCTGCGCGGCGACCGCGAAGAAACCCGCGAGCAGCGCGATCGCGCCTTGCAGCGCATGCACACGGAGATCGCTGCCGTCTATCAGACGGCACGCGAGGAAGCCCGGAGCGGGCCGGCCGTCGACGCTGGACCCGGGATCCGCACCACGTCACCGCCCGCGCGCAGCGCAGCGGTTGACGCGGACAAGGCGCGCACCGACAAGAATACCGAGGCGCAGCGAGCTGAGACCGATCAGCAGGAGCGCGACGCGCAGGAGCGAAGGAACGCCGCCCGCAAAGCGCGCGAGCGAGATGGAGGACGCGGGCTGTAGGGGCGGACGTCGTGGGAAAGACCGCACGCGACGTTCTCGTCCTCGCGCTGATCGGGCTCGCTGTCGGGCTCATGCTGGGGGTGCTCGCTGCCGGTGGCTACACGGCGTGGCGCACCGGCGGTGACATCGCCGATGTCGGCTTCGAAACGTTCTTCGAGCATGCTCCGTGGACCGTCGGCCGGTTCGGGGAGCCCTTCCGGACGGGTCTCATCGTCCTCGCTGGCGTCGCGGCCTTGCTTGTCGTGGCGGTCCCGGCCGTCGGCCACAAGCCCAAACGCACGAGCCACGGCTCGGCCGAGTGGGCGAAGCCTCAGGAGCTGCGCAAGGCCGGGCTCACCGCCAGGCTCGAGGACGTGCGCGGACCGATCTACGGCAAGCTGGCGCGCCCTCGATCCGCGGGCGAGTTCTTCACCTCGCACGACATTCCGCACAGCCTGATCGCGGCGCCGACCGGATCGGGCAAGGGTGTCGGCGTCGTGATCCCGACCCTCCTCACCTACAAGGGCTCGGTGTTCTGCCTCGACGTGAAGGGCGAGAATTTCGAGCTGACCGCGCGGCGTCGTGTCGCCATGGGCGACCGGGTGTTCAAGTTCAGCCCCTACGATCCGCATGGCCGGACGCATCGCTATAACCCGCTCGCCACCGTTGCCGACGTCCACCCACGCCGCCGCTTTATCGAGGCGCGCCGTCTGGCCGCCTCGCTGATCGTCGCGCGCGGCAACGGACAGGGCTTTCTCGAAGGCGCTCGGGAGATCTTCGCCGCGACGGCGCTGCTCGCCATCGAGCGCGGCACGCCCCGGATCGGAGCGATCTATGATGCGCTGGCCGAGCCCGGAGAGGCGTTCGAGGTCTTTCAACGCCTCGCGCGCGAGGTCGTAGCCGAGGAGGCGAAGAAGATCTTCAACCGCATGGCAGGGATGGAATCGCGCATCCTGTCCTCCTACCTCTCCGTCCTCGCAGACGGCGGGCTCGGCCTTTGGGCCGATCCAGCCGTTCGGGATGCCACGGACGAGTCGGACTTCGGCATCGACGATCTGCGCCGCGACCCGACGTCGATCTTCGTCATCGTTTCGCCGAACGACATCGTGCCGCTGGCACCGCTGGTCCGGCTGATGTTCCAGCAAACCATCTCTCTCCTGCAGCGTGCCGAGCCCGGCCCGGATGAGCCCTATCCGGTGCTGTTCCTCCTCGACGAATTCGCCTCGCTGGGACGTATGGAGGTTCTGCAGCAAGCCGTCACGACGCTTCGCGGCTACGGCGGGCGCATCATGATCGTGGTGCAGACCCTCGCCAGCATCCGCGACAATGCTCTTTATGGCCGAGAGGGCGCGGCCGTGTTCCTGGCGAACTGCCGCTTGCAGCTCTTCATGTCGCCCGCCGTGAGCTGCTCCCTATCGGTTGGACAGTTCGGGCGCCGTTTTAAGCTACAGCCGGGATCTGCTGGTCGGTTCGGTCCT
>NZ_QHHQ01000026.1 GCF_003258595.1 Acuticoccus sediminis | reverse complement strand
GAGATCGCTGCCATCTATCGAGACGCTTGGGGGAAGGCTCGGACGGGTGTGGCCGCCGAGGCGGAGCCCCCTCGCCTCTCCAAGCCCCTGCGAGACGATTGCAACAAGGGGAATGCTATGGATCGTTTGGAGAAGGTTTCGACATGGAAAGCCGAGGCCGAACAGCAAGGGCAAGAACGCGTCAAGCGGGAGCGGAAGAATGCCGAGCGCAAGATGCAGGAGCGTGGCGGGCGGGGGCTTTGAAAGCGGCTCTGAGATGGGACGTTGGCGTCTCGCATTGATCTGCCGCGACGGTGTTTGTCCGGTTTGAGCTCGTCCTGCGCGTTGGAGCGTATGTGTTAGAATCTGTGTTAGAATCTGTGTTACGCGGTGGAAAACACTCCATAAACATCTGATATAAAACGGTTTTTCAAACCTATCGGTGGGTGAAATATCGAAAGATGGTGTGTGAAATATCGAAAAACGGTGGGTGAAATATCGAACGAGCGGCTCGCTCTGCCCGTCGTCCGAGTGGGTGAAATATCGAAAGTCGCTTGCATACGGTGGGTGAAATATCGATACTGCCTTGGTGGGTGAAATATCGAACGAATCGCACGGGTCTGACCGCTCCCCCCTCCTGCCGGACCGCATTGGCCAGCAAGACCTTTTCGTGTGCGATATCTTCGATGCTGCACCCAAGGGTGACATGGCTTCGATGGAGCATCCGATCTTCTCTCTCTCGACCAAGCCCGACCATCGAAGCCGCCGCTACGAGCATGGCAAGAGCTTTGTGGAGGTCCGTCCCTCCCCCGACGGGCTCGCAACGGTCCACGATCGCGACGTCTTGATCTACTGCATCAGCCAGCTCATCGCCGCGCTCAACGAGGGCCGGCCGGTGACGCGAAGGGTCACGCTGCATGCCTACGATCTCCTCAAGGCCACCAACCGGATGACCAATGGCCAAGCCTACGAGGGTCTCAAGGCGGCGCTGCGGCGGCTCCAGGGCACCCAGATCGAGACCAACATCGTCACCGGCGGCACCGAGCAGTTCGACGTCTTCGGCCTCATCGACCGGGCCCGCATCGTGCGCGAGACGCGCGAGGGGCGGATGCAGGAGATTGAGATCACACTGTCGGACTGGGTCTTCAACGCCATCGAATCGAACGAGGTTCTGACCCTCCACCGCGACTATTTCCGCTTGCGCAAGCCACTAGAGCGCCGCCTCTACGAGCTCGCCCGCAAGCACTGCGGCATGCAGGCCGAGTGGCGGATCTCGATCGAGCTTCTGCAGAAGAAGTGTGGCTCGGCGTCCACGCCGAAGGAGTTCCGTCGCCTCGTTTCGGTGATCGTCCAGCATGACGAGGCGCACAGCCACATGCCCGACTACCAGGTGCGCCTGAAGGACGACATCGTCATCTTCCAGCGCCGCGCTTCGATGCGCTGCGGCAAAGCGACGGATGACGAGCCGTTCGAAATGCCGTCTCTCGACCCCGAGACCTTCGCCGCGGCGCGCAAGGTAGCCCCGGGGTACGACGTCTATTTCCTGCTGCAGGAATGGCAGAGCTTCGCGGCCGAACAGGGCAAACCGATCAAGAACCCCAACAAGGCCTTTCTCGGCTTCTGCAAGCAGCGGCACGCGCGCGCGCCTCTGATTTGAAGGGCAAGGCGCTCTTCCCATCCCTCGGCCGCTTTCAGCGCTCCGGAGGCTTGCGGCTCGCCGGTGCGATTTCCGGCTTGCCATGGGCGGCGAAGAGCATGTTGAGGCCTTCGGCCAGCATGTCCTCCATCGTGCGCCCCTTCTCGGCCGCCAGAAGCTTCAGCTGATAGCGCACCGCCGGCGGATAGTGGCCGGTGATCGCCTTAGTTCCTTGGCGGCTCGGCTGGATGGCCGGCCTTGTCGGCGGCGCCTCGGAGATCGCCTCAACTGACGTGGCAAGCGGCGTCTCCCGTGCGGCCGGCGCAGCGGAGGGAAAGGGCTGCACCGTCCCGCGGGTGCTGCCGGCAGCATCGCGCATGGCGGCGGCAATGTTGCGGCGGGGCTTAGGCATGGGCCACCTCCGCGCGTTCATCAGACGACAAGCCGATAAGTTTTCTTGCATACAAGTAGACTTGTCGTACTTCCGCCGCGGCCTTGCCGGAGGGATCGATCTCGTTGGCGCCCTGGCCTTGCGCGTATGCGTCCTGGAACGTGATGCGGTCGCCGATGGTGGCGGGGCAGACCGGCATCCCCTGCCCTTCCAGCCAGGCTGCCGTCTCGAGGTGGCGGTTGCCGAACGGCTTGACTCGCGTCAGTACCGCCGCGCGCTTCTTGTCGCCTGCTAGGTTGATGAGGTCGTTGGTCGCGCGGATCGTCTTGAGGTCGACCACGGAAGGTTGCAGCGGCACCAGCACCAGGTCGGCGACCCGTGCTGCGGCGAGCGCGGCCTGCTCGGTGCGCCCGGCGGTGTCCACCAGCAGAAGATCAACGTCCATGTCTCGGGCGCGTTCCACGACCCCCTCGATTCGCGCGGGCTGCGCGTCGATTACGATGGGTGCTTCGCCGGCGCGAAGGTCGCCCCATTCGCAGGCACTGACCTGCGGGTCGAGATCGATGATGGCGGCGGTCAGCCCGGAGCGGACCGCTTCAGTGGCGAGCGAGATGGCAAGGGTCGTCTTGCCGGTCCCCCCCTTCTGACAGATGAAGGCGATTGTCTTCATGTCGGCATGTCTCCTTGCCTGAAAGATAGCTTGTCGCCTTGGCGACTCACCATCTTGTTACCAAGACGATTAGCTGACAGGTCTGAATAGCAACTTAATGACAAGTATACTGACTGGCGGATTTTCCGGCGGCGCCCGCAGCGCGGTCGAACGCACGCTTTTCAGGTCAGCTTGGGGAGAGGCTGCAAGGCAAGTCAGCAAGTAGACAAGGCGAGGTGTCGTCTCATACGGCAGGCAGAGCGGCGATCTCCGCACCATGGCGGCAGGGGAAGGGCGTGCGGGCCTCGTTGCTCTGCGATTGGGTCAGGAGATAAGCTAACTTGTAGTCTTGAAGAGAAGTAGACCTGTCGCTTGGCGACAGGCGAGGGCGGCACTACCGAACCGCCGGGGCAGCAGCCGGCTGGCACATTCGCAATCAAGGGGCTGACAGGCAGGGGGGTCGTCATCTCCGTCATGCCTCGATCGGCCAGCCTTCCTCCGTCCAGTCGCGTGCAGTATGGATGATGCGCAGGATCGTCAGCACCTCATCCTCGAGCGCGTAGGCGATGATGTACCGAGTGCGCCTCACAGGCTTCTCGTAGGTGCCGCTGATGCGGCCGGGGCGACCGACGGCGTGCTCTTCAAGACGCTGCACGGCATCGTCAATCCGATCGGCAATCGACGATGCCGCGCCTGGATCGCTCCGCGCGATGAAGGTAAGGGCGTCAGCAAAATCGTCGACGGCCGAATGCGCCCAGACGACACGTCTCACTTGTGCGGGCGCGCCGCGATGGCACCGCGCACGCGGCGCATCGCTTCGTCATGGTCGAGGACATCGCCAGCCCGCATGTCGGCAAGTCCCGCCTCGAGACCCTCGATCAGCGCGAACTCACGCTCGATGAAGGAGGCGATCGCCTCACTCGCCAGAAAGGAGCGCGTTCGCCGCGAAGCCTCCCCGATCCTGTCGAGCTTTTCCTTCGTTCCGTCCGGCACCCGAACGCTCAGCGTCTCGCTCATGCCCCACCTCCTGTGCTTGAGTGTATACAATATAGCACGGCGTTGCGCCTGACCAATGTCTAAGGTCCGCCACCGGACGAAATACGAATTTCCGCGTAACATTTTCGAGGGCCCCGTGGACCAGACACTCATCCGCACGTCGCGATAGCTCGGCGCCGCCATCCAACGCCGACGCAAGGCGCTTGGCCTCCTGCAGACCGCTCCTGCCGGCACGGCGGGTCTCAGACAGGCGACCATTTCGGAGATCGAGCGAGGGGAGGGGGCGCGCGCCTCGAAAGCCCCCTGCGCATCCTCGCCGCCTCGACCTCGAGCTAGCGGTTCTTCGCGCGCGAAGCTCCTGGACGTGCAGGGCATCGAGGCGCGACTGTTGACCTGACGGCGAGCCGCCGCAGCCCGAGCGAGCCTGAAACGTGCCCTAGCACCGCGACAACGACGCCGGCGGTGTGGATCGGGTCCGCTACACGAGCCACACCGGTCCGTGGGACGTCACGCTCGAATTCGAAGACGGCAACGCCTGCCGTATCCCGTCGTGGAACGAGAGGTTATGGAAAATGACGTCGACCGACGGCTTCACGATGGCTTTGTGCCGTGTCCCCATTGAAGGAGGGCTCCTCGCCGAGCGAGGATCAGCCGTCAACGCGCTGTAGCCGTCGTGTGAACCTTGTCTCGCTCGAAGTTCAGTGTAGCGCGAACCGGTGATTCCCCGTCGCTGACCGAAACAGGACCCGATGCCGACGAACCTCATCCTCTATGGACCGCCCGGGACCGGGAAGACCTTCGCTACCATGCGTCGTGCCGTCGCGCTGATTGATGGCGACCAGTGGCTGGCCGAGGATTTGGATACGTTGCGCATGCGCTACCGCGAGCTCGTCACCAACCGGCAGATCGAGTTCGTTACTTTTCATCAGTCGTACGCGTACGAGGATTTCGTCGAGGGCCTCCGGCCGACGCTCGGCGACGACGAAGAGAGCGACGGTGACGAGGCCGTTCATTCGGCTGGGTTCACGCTTCGACCTGTGGACGGCACGTTCCGCCGCATCTGCAGGCGGGCCGAACTTCCGCGTACCGCGTCACAGCATCCGGCGCGAGCGGCGAGCCCAGCGTTCATCGTCGGCGACCGTCGGGTCTTCAAAATGAGTATTGGCCGCGCCGGTTCTCAGGATGAGATGTTTTACGATGCCATAGCCCACGATTACATCGCTATCGGCTTCGGCGGTGAATTAAACTGGAGCGATCCAAAATATCTCGAAAAAGAAAACGTGTTCGAGAAATGGAAGGAAACCGACCCCAAAGCTACCCGTGCTGTCGGTGACGTCTCACAGACCTGGCAGTTCCGAGCGCTGGAGAAGGACGACATGGTTCTCGTCTCGCGTGGAAACTCCGCCATCAGAGCGATCGGGGTCGTGACCGGCGACTATCGCTTCGAGGACGGCGCGGAGGTCGGCTATCCGCATCGGCGCGCCGTTGAATGGCTCGTCGTGCCGGCAGAGGACATTCCTTCCGACGAACTCTACGGCACCAGCCTCATGCAGCGGACCTGCTACAGGCTCAACGATTCCAAATTGAACCGGGAAGCACTGCAGCGGATCATCGACGAGGCCAGGCCCACGGACCGCACCGGCTTGTCCGTCACGGCAACGCCGAACCAGTTCGTGCTCATTATCGACGAGATCAACCGCGCCAACATTTCCAAGGTTTTCGGCGAACTGATCACGCTGCTCGAACCCGATAAGCGGCTCGGCCAGCCGAACGCAATTACCGTCACCCTGCCCTACTCGCGAGACCAGTTCGGCATCCCGGACAATCTTCACATCATCGGGACGATGAACACTTCGGACCGTTCGATTGCGCTGCTCGACACCGCCCTGCGGCGCAGGTTCGACTTTGAAGAGCTGATGCCTCGATCGGACCTCCTCGCGCCGTCCGTGGACGAAGTCCCACTGCGCAACCTCCTCGCGCGGATCAACGAGCAGATCGAGTACCTGTTCGACCGCGAGCATCAGATCGGGCACGCGTTCTTCCTCGGCTGCGAAACTCGCGAGCAGATCGATGCCGTGATGCGACGCAAGGTCATCCCGCTGCTGGCCGAGTACTTCTTCGAGGACTGGAGCCGGGTCGCACTGGTGCTCGGCGACGTGCGGGGCGAGCATTTCCTTCATCGCATCGTTCTCGCATCCCCACCCGGCATGGACGAGGCAGACGATGAACGCATACGTTGGACCGTCCGCGATCCGTTCGCGGAGGACGCCTACGACGGCTTTCGGTGAGCCATCGCACCGTCCAAGAGTGGGGATCGCTGCGCTACGGCAGCGGCGACGACGAGGTTCCTCGCGCAGCGCTCGATCCACTCGCGGCGGTCGCCCGGCATTCGAGCGCCGGGCCGGCGTTCGAACTACACCGCGACCGCCTTCGTGCCCGCCAAGTCGTCGGCGTGGTCGCGACGCGTGCCCACAGCCTCGAGATCCTGCCGAAGATCGATTTCGCCGATCCGGACCCGACGCATCGCCGGACGCGCGAGCAACTCGTCCACATGCTCGCCGTCGCCCATGATCTCGACGTCGCGAGCGGGGAAATCGCCAGCCTGGGCCGGCAGCACGAGACGCTGCTCGAGCTTCTCGTGGGGTTGTTCGCACGCCGCCTCGTCGTTGCGGTCCGGCATGGACGACCGCGACGCTACGTCCGGCTGGAGGAGGATCTTCCCCAGCTGCGCGGCCGGCTCGACGCCAAGCGTCAGTTCTCCGTCCTCGCCGCGAACCCGCAGCGGCTGGCGTCGATCCATGACGAGCTGTCGCCGGACATCGCGCTGAACCGTATCATGAAGGCGACGATTGCGTGCCTAGCCCGACTGTCGCGCTCGGCTGCGAACCGGCGACTGCTCCGCGAACTGCAGCTTATCTACGAGGACGTCGAGGACGTCGCCGTCCCTGCCCTGCGCTGGGGCGACGTCGTCCTCGACCGCACGAGCACCCGATGGCGCGGGCTACTCGCCCTCGCGCGCCAGCTGCTTCGCGCCGACTACCAGACGACCTCCGCCGGCGCCGCCGACGGCATAACGCTGCTGTTCGACATGAACGTGCTGTTCGAAGCGTACGTGGCGCGCCTCGTCCGCGGCGTGTGGGCGGGCCCTGAGGTCGCCGTCGTTGCCCAGGGCGGTCGCCGCTTCTGCCTGATCGACGCCGACGAACGCGGACGGTTCCAGACGAAGCCCGACATCCTCGTCCGAGACGCGCAAGGGATCGTGGCGATCCTCGATACGAAGTGGAAACGACTGGCGTCCCGGCTCGACGAGCCCAAGCAGAAAGTGGCGCAGTCGGACGTCTATCAGATGGTTGCCTACGCCCGGGTCTATGGGTGCCCGGACGTCGTCCTCGTCTATCCCCACCACGCAGGAATGCGGTCGGAAGTGCCAACCATCCGGCACTTCATGGTGACGGGCTCGCACGATCGACTGACGATCGCGACCGTCGACGTCCGCTCGCATGACGCCGCCCGGCAGTCGCTAAGGCATCTGGCGGCGAGCCTCCGCACACCGCGCCCGATGGCGGAAGAGCTGACCCCCAACGGTCCCGATCCGGTGTCCTGAGGGGAGCCTCTGCAGCGATCCGACGGCTTGGCCAGCGCCGCACATTGGATCAGGCGATCGTTTGGGGCAGCTTTAAGTGTAGATCTATATAACAATTATCGTTCAGCTAAGGCTGTTAACCGGGCGTGCTCCGAGAAGATATATTCGGCGAGTGAATACTCGTCCTCGGTCACTTCGGTGCCGAGGTGCTCCTCCTCATAACGTGAGCGGTCGGCCCGTCGGATGCAGTTTATCAGCTGGATGTCGGCGAAATCAGTCGCCCCGCGCATAATGGATTTGATCTCTTCGAGCGGAAATTCGCCGCCGTACTCCATGCCTGCGAAGGTGGAGACTCTCCGGTCGCCCAGCGCGCGCCAAGCGCCCGAGACTTTCCGAAAGGGGCCTCGCCCATTCCTGAAGGCGTCGAAGGCGTTCCCGATGCGATTTTTCAGATACGGCGCGAGGATGGCTGAACTCGCTGTGAGATGCCGCTCTATAAAGAGTGCGACCATCGGTTGATAAAGCTTGTTGAGCCGAGCGCTTGCCAGCTCACGCTGTCGCGCGCGCTTCAATTGCGTAATTGACATGAAGGCGCTCACGGCTCGCGTGATCGCGAAAGCGCCCAGCAGGAGCGTGGCTAGTGGAAGGAACTTCCGATAGTCCTGCGGCACGAGATCTGAAAGCTCCGGAAGCTGCCACAGCGCCCCTACGATGACGGCAGCCGCAGTTAGCATCCACAGAGGCGCGTCTTTTATGCCGTCCCAAATATCTTTCACTGATGGCCTCCCGGCTCGACGGAGCTCACGCCAACTAGGTCCTGACCCATCGTGATTCCAGCTCGCGGACGAATGTCGCCAGGACGGGGACCGCTGTCTATTTCGGGTGTGCCCTCGCTGAACCGCCTTGCAGGCGGCAGTTGCGGGCGGTGCTGGCGCGGCCAAGCGAACCGAGATCAGCAGACGGTCTTTATAAAACCCACTCGCACGTTCCTGCGGTAGCTGAGCCAGATCGGACGATGCTCTAAGAGCATATGATAATATCCTTTATCCATCAGTGATGTAGGCCGAAATCGCGGCTTGCAAACGCGAAACGGCTAGCAGGTTTGGCTCCCGCTATCGCCAAGGATCCAAAATCGTGACGTCCGTGGGCTCGAAGTCCTTGCGGTTGCGCGTGACCACGGTGAGGCCATGGACGAGGGCGGTTGCCGCGATCAACGCGTCGCGTTCGGATCGAGGATCCGGAACGTG
>NZ_QHHQ01000025.1 GCF_003258595.1 Acuticoccus sediminis | reverse complement strand
GCAACCCGCGCCTCAGGGGGTCAAAATTGGACGCCGATCCCCCGCTCTATGGGGTCAAAATTCCACGCCGGATCACACCGTACCCGCACGTCCCGATGGCCACCCCGGCCTACTCCCGAAACTCCACCACTTCCGTGGACGCTAACCTCCAGAACTGCTCGCTGCACCGACCGATGGTAAGCCAGTCACCAAATGGCCCGACTGGGACGATGCGTTTCTCGATATTACTCGAGCAATTCGGCGCGCGGCCCAAGATTTGGGGAAGACAGCAAAGCCATCAGTGGGAGCGGATGAGCAGTCGCTGTTCATGACGGCGCTGGGGATGTCACACTTGTTTCGCGGAGGCGAGAAGGAGGCCCAACTCAGTCCGGAAGGGGTCGCGGAAATGTTTTGGTCAATGCTGATCGAACCCCTCCAGCGATCTCGTTAGTAGTTTGAGAATCCGACGCCGCAGACGGGTTCGCCCGTTTCGTATGAACTGACGGCGCCCTCTCAAAAACGGTCCATTTTTGGAGACGCGTGGGACGCCCACGCCCTCCATCGCCCTTCGTGTGCCCACTCACTTCACAGTCGCTCTTGCAAGCGTTCGATCAGGTTCATCCGCTCGTGCAGCACGGCCACGATGACGACGGCCTGATCCTGCTCGACGAAGAACAGTACGTGGTGCTGGCAGCGGTGTGATCGGACCCTCTCGAGCCCCGGCAGGGACCGGGCCTTAACCTCGCCGCTGGCAACCCGCTCGCAGCATCGATGGAGCGCATCCTGGTAGAGGTCCGCCTGGGCCTCGCCCCAAGTCTCCTGCGTGTAGAGCCAGATGTCGACGAGGTCTTCATGCGCAGAGGCCGTGAAGCGGTAGGGGGTCATTTGAGGCGTTGGCGGCGCCGAGCCTCCCGCTTGATGTCGTCGGCGGTGGCAGTCATCACCTGACCGGCGTCGACCTCGGCTAGGCGCGGAGTCAGCAGCGCCTTGAGGGCCTGCAGCGCCTCGGCGTCGGTCATGGTCGCCGGGTCGGGCATGTCGACCAGGGCGCGGTCCAACACGTAATCCTTGATGCTCTGCCCCTTGAGCGCGGCCATGGCCTTGAGCTGCTGGTGCTCCTGAGGGCTGATGTCGATCGAAAGCCTGGGCATGATGATCTCCTCTGGCATCCTCAACATAGGCTGCCGCTCGGCACATTGGCAACATTTGTTGTAAATGTGCCGAGCGGCACGCGCCGACGAGGCCAATGGCATCGTCGCATGGAGGGGGCCTATGTGCGCACGATCGTGTGTCACGCCGACCTCATGGCGGAGGTGCTCGCGTAGGCACGACCACGCGCGCCAATCATCTTCTGGAAATATCCTCGGGGGAGCGCGCGACGCGCGCCGGGGGCAGACAGTCCCCGCAGCCGCGTCAGCGGCTCCCGGCGTCCCTCAGTGCAATTCTCCGTCGCCTTGACGCTTGGTCCGTCCCATCGGCTCCCTGTCCTCACGTTTGCGCCGCTTGTCCTGCGCCCGCAGCATCTCGGGTCCTATGTCCGCGCGAAGAACCAGACGATGGCGTTGCGGCAGATGTCGCCAGCAAGGGTTGCGGGCGGCATCATGTCGAGGGGATCGAGGAGAGCGGCGGCCGTGGCGAAGCCAGCCTCGGTCATCGCGCGGCTGACGCGGATGCCGCCCGGTCGAACCGGGTAGGCGGGCAGCGCCTCGGTGACGGCACCGGCGCGCAAGGCGCTGTCGTAGGCAGCGAGGGCGGACCGCAACGTCATCTGGAGGGCACGCTTCTCGCCGTAGTGGATGACGGCCTCGTCGTAGCGGGCGCTCTGGCCGGGCTCAGGGAAGCGCACGAGCGCCTTCAGGACCACGGTTGCGGCCGCCGGGGGCACCGGGGTCGGAGCGATCTCCTTGCCCTCCCGATCGGGATTTGACGTGGGTCCGGCGGGCGCGAGCTTTAGAGACGGCTTCGCCGCATGAGCCGGTGCCGACCCGGCAGGACCGCCGTCGTAACTGGTCCTCTTCTCGGAACCGATCCGATCGCGCAGCTCGTGCCACTTCGGGACACCCTGTCCCGGCAGCTTGATGGCCATGGTCAGGCGACCAGGGCGGGGGCGCCGGCCGCATCCAAGAGCTCCGCGGTCAGTTTGCGGGCCTCGACGAGGGCGAGACGGATGTGGCTGGCCATGACCCGCTTCGAGGACTGCTTCATCAACTGGCGATGGTAGAGATGGAGATGGCCGAGCGCCTTGATGTCGGCGTAGGCGCGGCGGGTCGGCAGCGTGGTGTCGAGGACGGGCATCTCGGCCAGGAGCTCGAGATTGTATCGCTCTCGGCTCGACAAGCTGGTGGTGGGGATACGGTTGATCAGCAGCCCGGCAGGCGCCTCCATTGCGGCCGCCTTGTGGACCTCGATGACATATTTGAGGGTCTGAAGCGCCTCGTCGAGTTCCATCACCGAGAGGCTCGTCGGGATGACGACGACGTCGGCGTTGAGGAGAATCGCCTGGTTGAGATCGGAGCCGCCGCCGCGGGTATCGACCAGGGCGATCTCGCAGCCGTCGGTCGTGGCGTGCTCGACGGCGGTGGCGAACTGGTCGGTGTCGAAGGCGGGATAGAGACGGCAGTTGTCGTCCCAGGTCTTTTCGGAGGTACCGTTGTTCTTCCAGACGGCGAGGGGTCTGTTGTCATCGGCCTCGAAGCAGGCGATGCGCAGACCCGCCTCGACGAGGACGGAGGCGGCGGCCATCAGGGCGGTGCTCTTGCCGGCGCCGCCTTTGAGCGATGTGAATGCGATGATTTTCATCGGCCTCTCGTTCGGTCGGATGCCGCGCCCGGCATCCGTGTAACGCACTGTTTCAAAGGCGTGAAACCGCAAAAATGCAGCAGAACGGAGGCGCAGACCCGCATGCCCACAGTCCGGCAGAAGGGCATGAGCGCAAAGGCGTATCGGCGTAACCACGCAGAGCCGCATGGATGCGGAAACGCACTCGCGCAGGCACGTGGATCCGCATCGGCGTAAAGCCATACCTCTGCAGACGCGTAAATTCTCAGACGCACTTAAGCGTAAAAACTCAAAGCATCATTCACGTATTCATGTACTCGATCAAAAACGCAAAGTCGTACTGACGCACGTATTCAATTCATTGGGTTGAGGCGAAGTACAAGGCAGGATATATCGGAAAGTAGAACTTTCGCGATTATAGCCCACCTCACCGTCTCGACCCTCCCCCATGACCAATGATCCCGACCGCCAGCCGCCCTGGCCGAACCGCCGATTCTCAAGTGGTTCGTGGACGACCGACGCCTCCAACCCGGCGCCCAAACGGGCCGAGAAGACGGTCTCGGTGAAGATGACGGAGGTTGAGCTCGTCGCATTCGATACGGCGATCGCCCAAGTCGGCCTCAAACGGAACCGCGCGTTGCGCATCGCGGCGCGTCGGATCGGCGGATTTCTGGAAGGCGATGCCGAGACGCTCGCCGTCCTCAAGGACCTCCAGGCGCAGATTGCGGGCATCGCGCGGAACGTGAATCAGATCGCCAAGTCCGCAAATCGGACCCACGACCCGGACTATCGTGCCTTCATGGAGGAGCGCAGAGACCTCGGGAAGGCGCTGTCGCGCCTCGATACGGAGCTTCGCACCTTCACCGAGACCGCGACCCGGCGCACGGACGGCGAGGCGCGACTGCGCAAGGCGTCGTCCTCGTGAGGCAACCGGTCCTCGAGCTTTTGGCGAAAGGGAGGGCGGCTCCGGCCTACGTTTCCGCCGTCGACGCCGTCATGGGCGAGGATTGGGGCGAGATCGATCTCGGACGCGCGGCCATGCGGCAGTCCATCGCCGCGGCGCATCAGGAGGATATCGCGCCTGGCGGAGCGCCGATGCCGCCGTGCGTTCCAGGGCACAGCGCTCAGGCCGTGGTGAAGATGGTTCGGACCGGCGGGGCGCGGAACGTCGCCGGGCTGAAGGCGCAGATGACCTATCTGGCGCGTCAGGGCGGGGTGGAGCTGCAGCGTTCGGAGCGCTTCATGGGCATCGCCATCGACGACGAGGAGGTCGCGAATATGGTGCGTGCCTGGGCCATGCCGACCGACGGTGAGGCCCGCGCGGACCGCACCTCGCACTTCATCGTCAGCTTTTCGCAGGGGACTGACGCGGCGGCGGCCGAGAGAGCCGGCCGCGCGTGGGCCGAGGAGATGTTCGGCTCCGGCGCCTATGGCGGCGACAGCTTCGACTACTACACGGCGTTCCATACTGACCGCGACCACCCGCATATCCACGTCGTCGTGCACCGGCGTGGCCTCGACAACGGCACATGGCTGAAGGTCTCCAAGCGCAGCGCCTTCAACTATCAGGCGATGCGTGAGCTCGCCGTGGAGGTAGGCAAGGCCGAAGGGATCGACCTCGAGGCGACGCCACGCTTTGCCCGCGGCGTTCACGACCGGACGGTGCCGGATGCCGAATACCGCCGTGCCGTCAGTGACGGGCGTGCCCCTGCCCCGCCAAAACACTCGGAGGTTTCGGCGATCCGGACCGCGGCCGCGATCATCCACTACGCCCGGCGTTTCGCTGCCGAGGCAAAGCTGCTGGAGCACGGTTCTCCGGACACCGCGAAGGCGCTGCAGCGCGTCGCCACTACGATCGCGGCTGGGCAGGCCCTTTCGGAGCAAAGCGAACGGACGAGGCCCGAGGACAACGCCGACATCGGCAGGCAACTGGCCCATGTGCGTGCCGAAACGCGAGCGCGGTTCGCGAAGATGGACAAAACGCTCGCCGACTTTCCTGACGGGCCAGACCGCATCCGGCTGATGCGACAGGTGGCAGCGCTCAAAACCGAGGCAGGGCCGCACATGAACGGCTCGGAACTGAGTGACTTTCAGAGAGCGGCCACGCATGGCCGCTACGAAGGGTTCGTGGCTACCGATGCGAAGAGCACTGCTCTCAAGACAGCGGCCGAAGAGGCTGTTCGCCGGATCGCGGAGCGATACGACGTCAACGGCGAGGCGACGGTGGAACGCTACTCGGGAGGCGTGCCGTCAAAGGCCCTGGCGGAGCAGTACGGCGCGGCTGAGGCGCGGGAGCGGGCACGGGCTCGCCAGCGACGTGGTGCCTTCAGGGAGGCGCCTGAGCGTCGTCAGAGTGTGCTCGGCCGGATGCACGATGAGATCGCTGCCGTCTATCGAGACACTCGGGAGCAGGCTCGGGCGGGTGTGGCGGTCAAGGCGGAGCCGCCTTGCCTTTCCAAGCCCCTGCACAGTGGTCGCAGCAGGGTGGAGCATGCGGATCGCGCGGCAGAGGGTCCAACGCGGAAAGCTGAGGCCAATCGGCAGGAGCATGAGCGCGCTGAGCAAGAGCGGAAGAATGCCGAGCGTAAGGCTCGTGAGCGTGGTGGTGGGCGGGGACTTTGAGGGGGTTCGTTCATTGAGTTTTGGCCAGCCAATCATCGATTACGCCACAACCTCGTCGTTTAAGAATCTATTACGTAGTAATAGAGTTTAAGAGTTTAGGAATCCGCTTCCTCATTAAAATCAATTGGTTAGACCACCTTCCTGCACGCGATAACCCGAGTCTTTGCACGCGATAACCCGAGTCAGGCTGCACGCGATAACCCGAGTCTTTCCACAGGCTGCACGCGATAACCCGATGTTTTCCTTTCGGGTTATCGCGTGCAGTTGGTAGGCTGACTGCCATGGTCCCCGCGCTCCAAACCGAAATGTTTGAGGTCGTCGCCTATGATCCGCCACTGCGGGATCAGCGCGACGTGATGGAGTATCCGTTTCTCTCGATCCAGAAGGGGCGGACGAAGCCGATCGTGTTCTCGGACGAGCGCAACGGCACGGAGGTCCGGATCTCGTCGGAGCGGCATACGGGGCTTGCCAACATCTGGGACTGGGATCTCATCGTTTTCGCCCAGGCCCACGTCAACGACGCGATCGAGCAGGGTCTGCCGACGAGCCCGCGCATCCAGTTCGCGCCATACGACGCGCTTCGGTACATGCGGCGGAAGACCGGAGGTGGCGACTACCGCCAGCTCGCGGCGGCGATCGACCGCCTCTATTCGACATCGGTGCGCACGACGATCCGGGCCGAGGATGGCGGCCTCGGCGCCTTCCGGTGGATCTCGGGGTTCTGGATCCCGATGCAGTACAAGAAGGCGCTGATGACGAAGGAGGATCTGGAGGTCTTCGGAAAGATGCCTCCCGATCCGGCGCGACCGTGGACCATCGAGCTGACGCCCTGGCTCTACAACTCCATCCTGTCCCGCAAGAGCATCCTTGCGATCCACCCGGATTATTTCGACCTGACCGGCGGCATGGAGCGCTGGCTTTACCGGCTGGCCCGCAAGGCAGTTCCGGAGAAGGCGGACTTTCCCGGCTTCTCTTTCCGCATGGACACGCTTCACAAGCGGTCCGGTTCGACGAGGCCCTTGCGGAATTTCGCGCTGGACATCCGTCGGATCGCCGAGCGTCAGCCGCTGCCGGAGTACAGCGTCATCGTGAACCGGGACGGTCCGTATGAGCTGGTCACGCTGTTCCGCGACCGCTCCAAGCCGGGGCGGGTGCCCCGTGGTCTGAAGCGACTGATCGAAGGTGAAACATGACAACATGCCAACATGCTGTCATGACGGCATGTTGGCATGTTAGCATGGCATTCTCACCCCGCCGGCGTTGGAAGACGAGGTGAAAGATCGTTCTTCGACGAAGGCGCTCGCCCGCCTTGAGCGGAAGCCGGTCGGTCGAAGTCCTGGCACGCCCGGTCAATCTTGCGGGGGTCTCGCCTGTCCTGCTCGGCGCCCGGTCACTACCCTTTGGCGATCGGAGAGCGCCGGTAGCGCTCGAACAGCATGTTGAGCGCTTCGGCCAGGAGGTCGTTCTGGGAGCGCCCCTCCTCTGCTGCGAGCACCGCGAGCTGCTGGCGAACGGCAGGATCGAAATATCCCGTGACCGCCTTTTTCCCCCGCCGGCTGGGGGCCATGTAGGAAATCGCTGACGTCTCCGGCGCCTCGGCGCGGGGAATATCAGCAGAGGGTGCCTCGCGCTCCATCGCCTTGCGAGCCTTCGGTTCATCGGCGCCGAGGGATTTGAGGCCCTTCGTGAATCGACTGCTCATGGCCTTCTCCTCTTTGCTGCTGTCATGCCAACATGTTCACATGCCCACATGTAGAGGGCCTCAATCTCCTGCGCGGCTTTTCCCTGCGGCTCGAGTTCCTGGGCCGTCTGACCGGAGATCAGCGAGCGGTCATACGCCACACGGTAGCCAATACGCACCGGCGCGACGGCAAGGCCGATGTCGGCGGTGATGGCCTCCGCGGCTTCGTCGGCGACCGAACCCTGGTGCGGGACGCCGTTGAGAACGACAAAGGCGGGCACCTTCACGATCCGGATCAGATCGGCGGTTCGGCGCATGGCCCGAAGGTCCATGATTTTCGGCTGGCACGGTACGATGATGAGATCAGCCGCACGGGCGGCGGCTAGGGCCGCCGATTCGGTGTGGGGTGCGGTGTCGAGCACGATCACGTCGGTGTTGATGTCACGGGCCTGTTCGAGTGTCTTCTCCAGCCGGGAGGGCTGGATCGCGCGCACAGGCGGCACCTCGTCGGTGCGAATGTCGAACCACTCGGTGGCGCTCGATTGTGGATCGAGGTCGAGGAGCACCGCATTCAGTCCATGCAGGTGAAACGCGGTGGTGAGGTGAAGCGCGAGGGTCGTTTTCCCCACGCCTCCCTTCTGGTTGATGAGGGCAATGGTCTTCACAGGCAGGCTCCACGCGAAGCAAGCGACACCCCGTTGAACCGCAAACATGTTAACATGCAGTCATGATTGCATAGCGTCATGTCAACATGCTTACATGCACACATGTTGGCATGATGCCGGCAGCTTCTGCTACGGGAGATCGTCTTCCGCCAAAACCTGCCAATCCCTGGCGGCGTGATACACCCGGATGAGTTCGATGCCGGCGTTCTCAGCCAGAGGTCGATAGAGGATCAGATAACTTCCGACTGGAAACATCCGCACGTCAGGATAATGCGGCAAGCGAACCGCCCCAACGCCAGGCGCGCCGGCCAGCATGCGGATCTTCTCATCCAGGCGCCGCAGGAACGGGTCTGCCCGGGAAGGCGCCTCTGAAGCGATGTATTTGTAGATCTCTATGAGGTCGCGCTCGGCAGCCGGGCGCTTCACGATGCGGGACAAGGATCAGCCGCGTTCCGCGGCGATCTCGGCTTCGGCCTTCGCGATGATCGTCTCGATATCCTCGAGTTCGGTCGGCGGCCCACTCGCAAGCCCTTCCGCGACCGCAGCTTCGATCCGCCCCAGCACGGCCTGGCGCTGTGATTCCTTCTCTTCGAGGAGGCGCAAGCCCGCACGAACGACTTCGCTGACGCCATGATAACGGCCACTGGCGACGAGTGAGCCGACGAACGCTTCCTGATGAGGCGTGAGAGAGACGCTGGGGTTGCGAGCCACGGGTATCCCTTCCGAGCATTGTCGCCAATATAGCTACATCGCTCGAAATTTCAAATTCGGCCGCTCTTTTGACGAGGCTTGGTTATGCGCGACCGGGGGGCGAGGAGTTCGACCGCGGACGCTAGTCGCCCCAAAGTGTGGGGCAACTCGGCGCCTTCGCGCGACGGCGCGACGGGCATCGCGGTGCGCAGAACGTTGGTCTGTCGGGAGGTGGCGTGTCAATCGGCGCGGAAGTTTGACCCCTTATCGGCGTCCAATTTTGACCCCCTGAAGCTGGGTGATCCCGTCGGCGA
>NZ_QHHQ01000024.1 GCF_003258595.1 Acuticoccus sediminis | reverse complement strand
AAGGCTCGGACGGGTGTGGCCGCCGAGGCGGAGCCCCCTCGCCTTCCCCAGCCCCTGCGAGGCGGTTGCAACAAGGGTAGTGTTTCGGGTTGTGCGGAGGTCGTCTCAGTACGGCAAGCCGAGGCGGATCGGCAGGAGCAGGAACACATCGAGCAAAAGCGGAAGAATGCCGAGCGTGCGGCGCGGGAGCGTCGTGGGCGGGGGCTTTGAGGTGGCGTTTTTCAGTTCGATGGACGATGCGCATTTGAGGTCACGGATCCTTCCGGGCGTGTGCCTTGCGATGTGTGTGCGGTGACAGACAGACCGCCATGGGACATGCACCGGGAGATACCCGTGGGATCGCTTGGAATGAATCCCCTTTGCTGCCTCTATACCGGCGATTCGATGCGTCGGTCCCTCCGTTTTGGGAAATGTTGGATAACGCCCGAGGACGTCGAAGTGGGACGCTCATCGCCAACGTCTAGGGGGTTAATAGGGGTTAGATATAGGGTTACGCGAATCAGGCGGTCACGGAAGCTATTGAATTAACAGAGAAAATCGACCTGAAAATCGCTCCTTGGTGGGTAGACTATCGAAGAATGGTGTGTAGGGTATCGAAGAATGGTGTGTAGGGTATCGAGAAACCACCCTCCCCTATCGACCCTGTCGCGCGGCTCGGACCGCGTGCTCGGTGGGCAGACTATCGAGGAATGTGCGCTGGGTGGGTAGACTGTCGAAGAACGGCGTGGGTAGAGTATCGAAGAATGGCCAGGCCCAAGCGACGCACCGCCCTACTCCCGCAGCGGCACAAGGAGCCGGACCTCTTCGTGTGCGACATTCTCGACGCCACGCCGAAGGGCGATCGGGCATCGATGGAGCACCCGCTGTTCTCGCTCTCGGTCAAGAAGGACATGACGCCGTTCGATTATCGGCGTGGCGAGGTAGGCCTTAGGATCGTGCCGGCGGCCGAGGAAGGCCGGGCCAACATCTTCGACAGAGATATCCTGATCTACGTTCTCAGCCAGCTGATGGCGGCCAAGGAGGAAGGCCGGCCCATCGGCCGCCGCGTTCGGATCTGCGCCTACGATCTTCTGAAAGCCACCAACCGGCACACCAGCGGCCAAGCCTACGGCACGCTGCGGCGCGCTCTGGTCCGGCTTCAGTACACGCAGATCCACACCAACATCCACGATCACGGCATCTCCGCCTGGCGGCAGATCTCGCTCATCACCGACGCCACCATCGTCAAGGAGGATGAGACCGGCCGGATGCTCGACGTCGAGCTCGAACTCGGCGAATGGCTGGTGAAGGCGGTCGAGAACAACAACGTGCTCACTCTCAGCCGGGACTATTTCCAGCTCCGCAAGCCGCTCGAACGCCGCCTCTACGAGCTCGCCCGCAAGCACTGCGGCCAACAGGCGGAGTGGAAGATCGGCCTCGTCACTCTGAAAGAGAAGTGCGGCTCGAACTCGACCGACAAGGAGTTCAAGCGTCTCATCAAGACCATCTGCGATACCGATGGGCGCGAGCATCACATGCCCGACTACCGGTTTCGGCTCGTCGCCGGCAATCTCGTTGTCCATCCGCGGCCGGAGCTGACCCTCGCCCTCGGCTCCGACAGCCGCACCGCCCTCCCCGATGACCTTCCCATCAGCTCCGAGGCCATCGAGAAGGGCCGGACGCTCGCTCGCGGCTGGGACATCCACGCCCTTCAGCAGGAGTGGCGCTGCTGGGTCAGCGAGAAGGGCATCCCCGTAAAGAATACGGACGCCCACTTTCTGGACTTCTGCCGCAAGCGGGGCCCATACGAGGCCTCCCTCCTCTGAGGTACCGCAGGGTACCTCAAGATACTTGAGGTCAGCCTAGGAATGCCAAGAGTACGATAACCATGCCAGGCCATGGCTGGGCATCCCTACTCGGTCCATGGCTGGGGCTGCATACCCTCGACATGGCTAGCGTAGTCATTTCTTAACAGGCCTTCCCTAGGCTGGCCCGAGCATCCCACCCGAGATCGGAGCCCGCCATGCCGGTCATCTCCTTCGCATCATCCAAGGGCGGCGCAGGCAAGACCACCTCCGCCATCATCCTCGCCTGCGAGCTTGCCGAGGGCGCCAACGTCGTCGTCATCGACGCCGACCCGGCTCGTCGGCTGAGCCGATGGTCGACGCTGGCTTCGCTGCCAAAGCGCGTCGAGGTCGTCACCAGCGCTGGCGAGCGCACCATCCAGGACGAGATTGCCGCCGGGCGCGCTCGCGCGAGCTTCGTCCTCATCGACCTTGAGGGTGCCGCCTCGCGGCTCAACTCGTTTGCGATCTGCGAGTCCGATCTCGTCATAGTGCCGACCGGCGACGAGCAGCAGGACGCCGACGAGGCGATCGAGACGTTGGCCCAGGTCGCCATGGAGGGGAGGGCGCGTCGGCGCGAGATCGAGGCGGCCGTCCTTTTCACCCGCACCAACGCGGCCGTGAAGAGCAAGCTCGAGAAGCACATCAACGGCGAGCTGCGCGCCGCCGTGCGCACCTTCGCCACCGAGCTGAACCGCCGCACCGCCTTCTCCTCGCTGCACAATGCCGGCGGCGGTCTGCGCCAGCTCGACCGCGGCGAGGTCAGTGGCATCGACAAGGCGATCGCCAATGCCGAGGCGTTCGCCGCCGAAGTCGTCGATATGCTGGAGGAGACGCACCATGCCGCGGTCGCTTGACCTCAACCGCCTGAAGCAGTTCGAGCCGCAGGAGGAAGCGCCGCGCCCGCTCCCGGTCGAGCCCGAGCGCTGGCCGAGCCGCGAGCCGATCCGCGATGGCCAGATCAGCATCAAGGCGCCGACCGACGTGATCGCCCGCTTCCGCCGCCTGTGCAAAGATGACCGCCGCACCTACGCCGACATGCTGGAGATCTTGATGAACGCCTACGAACGAGGGGCGTAAGGGGAGGGCAACGGTGCCACCTCACGGCAGCTCGCCGAGGATCCTCGGCGAGGCGATGTGATCCGAATAGGGCGCGGCTCGCAAGCTAGAGCTGTATCATACGAAAAACGCGATCGGCCTCACGCAGGCCGCTCTTGCCGGAACGTCGAGTTTAAGACAGGCGACCATTTCGGAACAGGCGCACGCTACGGCTCGGCCATTGGCGCACCAGGATTCTGTGCTATATTGTGTACACTTAAGCACAGGGGATGGCATGAGCGAAACCTTGAGCGTTCGGGTGCCGGACGGAACGAAGGAAAAGCTCGACAGGATCGGAGAGGCCTCGCGGCGGACGCGATCGTTTCTGGCGAGCGAGGCGATCGCCTCTTTCATCGAGCGCGAGCTCGCGCTGATCGAGGGGCTCGAGGCGGGGCTCGCCGACATGCGGGCGGGCGACGTCCTCGACCATGACGAGGCGATGCGCCGCGTGCGCAGGGCCATCACGGCGCGCCCGCCGGAGTGAGACGTGTCGTCTGGGCGCGTTCGGCCGTCGACGATTTTGCTGGCGCGCTCGCCTTCATCGCCCAGAGCGATCCGGACGCGGCCTCGTCGGTCGCCAATCGGATCGACGAGGCCGTGCGGCGTCTTGCCGAGCATGCGATCGGCCGACCCGGCCGCATCAGCGGCACTTACGAGAAGCCCGTGAGGCGCACCCGCTACATCATCGCCTACGCGCCCGAGGCGGAGATGCTGACGATCCTGCGCATCATCCATGCCGCGCGCGACTGGACCGAGGAGCTCTGGCCCGACGAGGATTGACGGCGCCGGCGAGACAGCAGGTCCCACCGGCGATCGGCGAGCAGGGCCGCAGTCCGCCCCTATGCGAGGTCGGTCTTCAGGAAATCATTGCCCTTGTAGAGCAGGGCCATGCGGCGGGCCTTGGCGCAGGCGTAGGCGAAGCAATCGCCGAAGTTGAGGTCGGCCTCGTGCCCAACGGCCTTGCCGTAGGTCTGCGCGGCCTTGATCGCCGCCACCCCGATGTCGTCCGAGATCGCCATGGTCTCGGCCCGAACCTCAGTCAGAAAGGCGTCGACGGCTTTGCGGGCTGCCTCGACCTGAGTCGCCGTCGGCGAGCGATGCCGCCCTGACCGGGAACGTGCCAGCCCGATCACCGCCTCGAAGTGGGCGAGCGGCGAGGAATACGCTTGGCTGCGACTGGCCGCGAGGCGCTTGACCAGCTCCTCGGAGCCCGGTTCCCGATTGAGGATCGCGATGATCGCGGACGCGTCGATGAACACCGCTCAGCTCTCCCACAGCGCATCGGAGTCGGCCTTCGCGTCATAGTCCGGATCGACGGGGCCGACCTTGTCGGCAAGCGCCTGCGCGGCTTCGAGCCGTTGATGCAGCGGCACGCGATCCTTCACCGAGGCGATGGCGGCCTGCAGCGCGGAGCGAACGGCCTCGGTTTTGTTCTTCGCTCCGGTGAGCGCCATGGCCTCCACGGCAAGTTCGTTGATGGTCTCATCCTTGATGAACAGACCCGGCATATGCATATCCCATTTTGGATATCCTTCCGTCCTTATATGGATATCCACACGCCAATGTGTCAAGGCTGCCACCAGGGTGGGCGGGCCGAGATCGCTCCGACCTGGCGGCGCGCACCGTGAGGCCGGCGCTGTTGTTGCCGCTGCTGGAAACATCGCCATTGGATGGCTTCCTACAGTTGATCGGTATACGCTTTATCGCATAAAAGAGACTTATCCGATTAACCGAATACTGCGGTCGGGGATCCGTGGACCAGACGCTCATTCGCACACCGCGCCAACTCGGCGTGGCACTCCAGCGCCGCCGCAAATTGCTCGGTCTCACCCAGACCGATCTGGCCGGCGCGGCGGGTCTCCGTCAGGCGACAATCTCCGAGATTGAGAGAGGGGAGGGCGCACGCCTTGGAAGCCTTATGCGTATCCTCGCGGCCCTCGATCTCGAGCTGACCGTCCGCCACCGCACCCGGATGGATGCAGACGAGATCGCCAAGATCTTCTGAGGGCGCCTGCAATTTCCCGTCGTTCGCGACCGACTTTTGGATGAGGACGTCGGCACCGACGCTGCCATCACCGCCTCGTAAGGCCTCGCGACCCGTGCGTCACACCGGCGTCAGCGATGGCTTCGTCGATGTCATCAATCGAGAGCCGTGTGCCGTTGGTTTTCTCCATGAGCAGGCCACCGAGTTCGTCCCAGGAATTCTCTCCGCATCCCAGGCCAACCTGGTCGCGTTCTGCGGCATTCTCGGCCTCGGCTTTAGCGATAATCGCCTCGATACCGTCGAACTCGCTCGCCAACCCCTCGGCAACCGCCCCTTCGATCCGCCCCATGGCGGCCTGCCGCCGGGCTTCCTTCTCTTTCAGAAGACGAAGGCCCGCGCGGACCACGTCGCTGACGTCATGGTAGCGGCCGCTGGAGATGAGCGATTCAACGAACGCCTCCTGATGAGGCGCTCTAGCCTGGCAGGCGTTGAGATTCTTGGCGATCTGATCAAGTGCCGGCCTCCTTGGTCGCGTGCTTCACGGCCACCCGGCTGTGAGGCGGCATCTCAGATAGGTCGTATCGGCCCTTTAGCTTCGCAACGATGGGGGTCCAGTAATTGTTGGGTTTGATCTCACCATTTTTGATCTTCTGGGCGATCTGCCTTGATTTTTGTGGGGTGAGGTTGAACCCAAAATTGCAGGGATCGAACCCAGCAGCCTCGATGCCGAGGATCGTCCTGACGCACTTCTCGCAGGCACAGCAGTTCATGTGTTTTTTTTGTACAGACTGCCAACAGACACGGAGTGTCACCGGGATATTAAGATTTTTTGACCTAGAGCAAATGTATTCGATCTTATCTTGCCGAGTCGCATAGAAGTCGTGATGCTCCACAATGCAGTCAGAGAATCGGAGGAAGCCGTCGATGGTCGGCCAGGATGCACACGTGGTCTCCGGAGGGTCATAAATCGAATAACTTGAGGCGATCACCACCTTCTTGATCCCTTGCCTCCAGGCAATGGGAGCAGCATGGCCAAGCAGGCCAATCCCATGCTGGAAGCCGTGCCACCAGCCTGAGGACCCAGCGGTGTGAGCTATAGTGTCGAGGCGACCGTAGTTTAGGAATGACCGGAAGGATGTCTTCGCTGAAGAGTAATTCAGACCAAGTTTTTTGGCTGTATCAGCGTGCGTTTGGTCGACAGAAGACCATTCCGTCTCCTGCTTGAGATAAATATCAGAACCCCAGAGTGTGAGAAGATGAGGCTTAGTCTCGAAGTTCGAGATCATGGAGAAGGTTGCATCTACCCCACCAGAGTAGAGAACCAGAGACGATCCCACACTGTGGGGGAGACGATTCTCGGTCACCGTCATCGCCGATACACAGTCTGAGAAGCTGAACCGAGGATACATGCCCTGATAGCCCCTCATCACGCCTGTCAGACTCGCAAGAAAGGTTTCATCGATCTCATCAACGATGATCGAGGCCCCGTAGACCCACGCGATGGGGAGAAGATTCACAATTGCCGGGATGACCGCAATGCCTTTCGGAGTCTCTTCTACGGGATCACTGTACTCAACGAATAACGTCGGATCCCGCCCATTCATCGATCCGAACCAGCCGGGGTTATTTCCAAAGTAGATGGCCTCACGGACAGCGCCGCTAGCCTTGATATCGTACGTAATACGATTGTCAGAAATGCTGAGACCTATCCGTATCTCACCGGGCACGGTAACTTCCCTCCAAGCTTAGAGAATGGACCATCCCCTACCTGCTTGGAAAGCAACGGTCCAGAATCTGAGAGTTGTTCAAGTTGAACGCCTCGAAAAACCCACACGAATCAGGCCGGCTGATTTTGGCTCTGCCGGAGGGTGAGCGATGCGGGGACAGCCTGGTTTCTTCGACGTCGAGGATCGCCTGCAGCGGCTGAGCGATCTCGGCGACCAGCTGGACGCCTTCGCCAGGGTCGTGGACTTCGAGATGTTCCGGCCCGATCTGGAGGCAGCGATGTGCTACAGCGACCGCGCCAAAGGTGGCCGGCCGCCGTTCGATCCGGTGATGATGTTCAAGATCCTGGTGATCCAGGCGAGCAACACCCTGTCCGATGACCGCGCCGAGTTCCTCGTCAACGACCGCCTGTCGTTCATGCGCTTCCTGGGGCTCGGCCTTGCCGACAAGGCGCCGGACGCCAAGACGATCTGGTTCGTCCGCGAGCGGCTGACGACGGCCGGCGCCATCGAAGGCCTGTTCACCCGTTTCGACGCCGCGGTGCGCGAGGCCGGCTATATCCCGATGTCGGGCCAGATTGTCGACGCCAGTCTTATCGCCGCGCCGAAGCAGCGCAACAGCGATGGCGAGAAGGCCGACATCAAGGCCGGCCGCGTTCCTGAGGCGTGGCAGGGGCCCCCTGTCTGTTGGCGAGTGGTAGCATCAGGGCTGCGGAAGGGAGCCCGTCCCCCCCGAGGGTCGCCGAACCCGTTAGGGAGCATGGGTCCCTTCCGCGTCGCTCTTGAACCCTGAACAGTTGCTTGGGACTGCCGATCCCGCACGACATGGACAGGATCCCACCATGCCACGCACCGTCATCGGCTGTGACCTCTCGCGCGCCGTCATCGACCTCCACAGCCTTCCGAACGCCGCCTCGACGCAGGTCGTCAACGACCCGGATGAGATCGCCGCCTGGGTCGCTTCACTGGACCCTGATGCCCTCGTCGTCTTCGAGGCGACCAGCGGCTGCGACGGTCCACTCATCGCCGCACTCGCCGAGCGTGGTCTCGCCTTCTCGCGAACCAATCCACGCCAGGCGCGCGAGTTCGCCAGGGCCACCGGCGTCCTCGCCAAGACCGACCGCGTCGATGCGCGCGTGCTGGCGCAGATGGGCACTGTTCTCGACCTCCCCATCACGCGCCCGAGCAGCTGTGGACAGCGAAGAACTCGAGGAGGCGGGTGCGGGCGCGTTCGTTGGCCGGGGCGAAGAGGCGCGGGAGAGCAGGGCCGGCCGTCGCCTGCGGTGCGGGAAGCGGCAGGCGCTCAGTCATCTGCGCTCTCCTCATCCTCCGGGTCTTCGGCTGGAAAGGTGGAATCCAGCGAACCGAACAGATCTTCAAGCAACGCTTCGAGAGTGGCCCGCGCGGCGAACTCGGAACCCGGCACCTCAAAATGGTTGCGTCGGATCGGCCGCTCACCCTCCCTGTTCCGGACGCCGCTTCAAACTCACCAAGGAACAGCAGGCTACAAACCGCCGCAACACCGCGCGGACGGGCGCATTGCCGGAAAGGCGTAAAGCCGCATGCCGTAAATGCGGCTAATGGCAATGGATGTTGATGGAGATCACTGCCAGTACGTGCCGAACAGCGCCTCGAGCGGCGCGCTGCATTGCGGGCGTGAGATCACGCGGTATCGCGACAGGTGAGGAAGGCCGACGAGGGTGCCGCCGACAAACGTGCTCTGCACTCCCTTCACCTTCCCCCACCCGATCGGCCGCGTCATCGAACGATCGCAGCCCAGCATAGGAGCAATGGTATCGGTCACGACAGCGCCCATGGTGACGATGAGCGTGCAGCCCGCACGGGCGAGGACATCCCGCCAGAGTTCGCCTCCGAATCTCAGCGCGTTCTTCCGGTTGCGTAACCCTCCCCAATCCCGCGAGCGAAACGGCACGAGATTGCCGGCCAGCACCGTGTCGGGCGCGACGCCGATCCGGTCGAAGAGCAGCAGGACTTCGCGCTGCAGGGGGCTGCAGCCGGGAGGATGACCGGCCCAGCTTTCAAGCGCATAGGCGCTTCCTGCTCCCATCGCGAACTCGGCATGTTCACTCGGACGCACTGACCCGCCAGGATTGAGACCGATAAAGGCGACCTGCGCCCCGTCCAGCACGGCCGGAGGGCTCATCAGGAAACGCCATCCCAGCGCATTGCCGCTCGCGATATACGCCGCCTCGATCCGCTCGCGCAGCGCGTTCAGCCCCTCATCCACCGACGTCCGCCTCCCGATTTACGGAAATCCGTCTTTACCTCTCTTTTGCACCTTGGAAGACCCGCCAGAGGCGTGTCTTTCGGGCGAGGCGCGTAGTGCCGAGACCGCCCCTGCCTGACGCGCCTCGGAGCCGACACCCCAGAAGATCGTCACGCGCAGGCGCGGGCACGCATCGGGGCGCAGCGAAGCGGAGCAGGTCGCGTCAGCGGTCTTGCCGCGCCGAGCATAGCGATATTCTGCCCCGTCGGATCGAGGGCAGTTCGTGCTTCCTTAGCCGGAGGTGAGCGTGACCGCCTCCCCTGTCCAGTCAAGCAGCGAGCGCGACTCGACATTCAGAACCGCCGCCAACGTCTTCAGCTCAATGTCACGCACCATGCGTGCGTGCCGTTCGATCTCCGAAATATCCGCCTGATTGATCTTCAGGTTCCATTCCAACTCGAGGGCGCTGGCCACATCCACTGGCGCCATGCCAGCCCGCTTGCGCGCCATCTTTACCCGTTCGCCACATATATTCGTCAATAACATTTCTTGTATCTCGATAAATATCAAGACAATGCCGCATCTATGGGTGATAGATATTCTCGATTCTGATACTTATTTAATGAAATCTGACGAATACACTGCAATACGCAAGCGGACGGGCACGTGGGGCAACATCTCCTGCAGCACATCCGATGATACCGATGATGCGAGGTACAACCTGAGCGATGCAGGAAAATCCTGTGTGATTAACTTCCGGCGGCATCGGGACTGACGCAGATGCGTCGGCGTGTCGTGCAGTTGCCCTCCTCTCAGGAGCCAGTCATGGCTGCTACGCGCTAGGGAGCTGGCAAGCTGATGCCAAACTGGGCGATCCCGCGGATCGCAAAGGGGTAACTATTTCGGAGCGTTACCACCTGTTGCGGTGAGCACAGTTCGCCCTGTGGAGGTTTTGAATAAACATTGGGCAAAGCCGAAAGCTCAATTGAGCTTGATCGAAATCAAGCCCGCGTCCAGATTTTGGACCCAGAGACAATTGGCGCACTCGATGACTCCTCCACTCGGTATGGCGATCGCCCGCAAGGGCTGCCGCTGGCTCATGAAGGCCTTCGGTGGCGATGCGGCGTTGCGCCGGCTGACGCCCTATTTCGGACTTGAGCTCCTGCCCGATCAGACCGTGCGCCGCGTGCCGTTTAGCTCCGAAGACGATGGCCTGTTCTGGCTGCACGCCTGCTCAAGCGGCAGGCGTGATGACGAGGTGCACGCCTCGGCTTCGGCGCGGGTGCTTCATTAACCCGGTAGCTGTGGCTGCCGTCAGACCTGTTATCGCGAAGTGCCAGATCCACTTCGCCTCCTCACAATCCGAGATTGGTTGATCCCAACCTCATTTGGATTGCATCGGGCGTTGGCGGCCCGCCTGAAACTACGTAGCATCGGATCGGCGGATCATCCGATCCTGTCGGGCGGCACGAGGGCTTCAGTGCAGATACAAGAAAATCTCCGCGAACACCTCGCGGCGATCGTCGACGGCTCCGACGATGCCATCGTCACCAAGACGCTCGACAGCATCATCAAGAACTGGAACCCCGGCGCCGAAATGCTCTTCGGCTATACCGCCGAGGAGGCAATCGGCCAGCCGATCCACATGCTCATTCCCGATGATCTCAAATACGAAGAGAATGAGTTCATTTCCCGTTTGCGCCGGGGAGAGCGCATCCGTCACTGCGAGACGATGCGACGACGAAAAAACGGCACTCTCGTGCCCGTTTCGGTCACGGTCTCGCCGGTGCGTAACAGTGCCGGGCAAATCGTGGCGGCGTCAAACATCGCCCGCGATATCACCTTGCAGAAAGAGGCGGCGGAACGTCAGAGAGCGGCGCTCGCCGAAATGATGCATCGTGTCCGCAACTGCTTTGCCGTCGCCAGCGGCCTTGTCGGCCTCTGCGCCCGCGAGGTGAACACGGCCGCCGAATTGGCCGAGCTGCTGCGCGGACGGTTCGTTGCCCTGGCGTCGATTCAGTCGTTGGCGATCCCTGATCCCGAGGGCACGATGAGTGACGGCACGACGTTATGGGCTATGCTCGGCGCGGTCATGAAGCCCTTTGTCGGGCAACGCGAGCCGCAGTTCGAAGGCGAGGATATCCCTGTCTGCCACGCGGCGATTACGCCGCTCGCCCTCGTCTTCTATGAGCTTTGCACCAACGCGCTGAAATACGGTGCCTTCGGGCAGGAGGACGGTCACCTTTCGGTCAGCGCCGTCCGCCGCGATGACCGGCTGCTCATCCGCTGGCAGGAAGCCGCCGATTTCGATACGACGAACCGCGATCTGTCCGGCGGGTTCGGAACTGGCATGTGCGAGGGGGCGATCAGAGGCTCGCTCGATGGCTCCTTCAGGCGCATCGTCACCGCCAGCGGAGTGACGGCGCTGCTCGATCTCGATCTCGCGAAAGTCACCAGCGAAGCCGTGAAGCACTGATAAAAAAATACCGCTAACCGCTAACCGGGCAGGAAAGCGGTCAGCATCGCGAGATACGCAACCAATTAATTTCAAGTATAGATCGAAAATACTGAAAATATCATCCAAGATATAACAAGTAAATTCTCTCGTGCTGGCGAAATATTGACTAATTATATGCTAGTCTAGAATACCAAAGAGGTGGTGGTTGCCGTCTTCCCGCTCGCGAGCCTGATTCGTGTGGGTTTTTCGAGGCGTTCAGCTCCTGATGCCGGCGGAGGCCGAGGACGAGGGCATCGCGCTCGCCGAGGTGGCGCGTCGGCACGACGTCCACACGCTACAGCCAATTCTCCACGCGCAGCCCCGGCACGCGGGCGAACTCGCCCACGTTGGCCGTGACGAGCGTCAGGTTGAGGGCCATCGT
>NZ_QHHQ01000023.1 GCF_003258595.1 Acuticoccus sediminis | reverse complement strand
GACGGCGTCGCCAACCCCGCGACCGCCGATCAACGCGCCGCCTGACCGGCCCCGTCACCCACATTCAGCCATAGCTCCCGAGCTGCCGGCGCAGGGAGGATTGCACGCTGAGGCGATCGAGAGTCTCCCCTTCGATCGCGCTGGTCTTGACCGCCTCGTCGCTGAGGAGCTCGATTCGCAATAGATCGCGGTCGTCCGCGCTCACATGCCGGACCGCGCCGATCACCTCGCCGGTGAGCAGCAGAAACCGCCGTTCCAGCGGCTCAAGGGGGTCCGGATCATAAAGAAAATTCGGCCAGCCGCGCTGCGCCCAGTTCCACACCATGAGCGATAGAATCCCCCTCTATAGCTCACATAGTAGCGGGTTCGTGATTTATAGATAGCTGTCCTATCGCTCATGGCAGAGCTCAATGGAATCGAGAGCCATCGATCTCGCGGCCCTGGAAGAACTTCGCGACTTCCAAAAGCCTGTCCCAGGTCTTCGGCGGAGCGAGGTCGCGGCCGTATGCTGGCTTGGCGAGTCGCCCTCCAGTCCCTGATTGTCCTGACAGCGTCTCCAGCTGAGCCGGCCCGCGTCGGGGTGCATCGCCACGAACAGTACCATTAGGCCAGGAGGTGAGGCCGTCGGGGCACGATCTCCCGGTAATGCAGCGCGAGTCTGAGAACGGGCGTTATGGAACCTCTTGGTTCTGCGCGACTGGGGGTGCTGTGACCCCCGCGGTTCATCCAACTGAACCCGGAGTCGGCGGCTGAGATTGGCTCTGTTGCGTCGGCGGAGCAATGGGCGATTGGCGGAGCGCCCCCATTACGAGGAGCCGATCGCCCATTGCGGTGAGTTTGGCGGCATAGGCCGCCGGCGTACGGTAACCGAGCGCCGAGTGCGGCCGGTCGTGGTTGTAGTCGGCGACCCACCGAGCCATGGCGCTTCGGGCATGGCCGAGGCTGGCGAAGAGGGCCTCGTCCTCGGATCATCCCCGATCCGGCCACGCGCCGCTACATGGGGTCTGGTGGGCGCTTACGGCTCTCCTCGATGATCCGCAGCTTCTCGTCCGTCGACCAGTACCGGCGACGCCGCGTCCCCGTGATCAGCTCGATCCGCTGATAGTCCTCCGACATAAGCCTGTCCTCAAGGATATCCTTGAGCCTTCCTGCTTACGCCAGCTGTCCGATTAAAACGGGGGGCACTTCAGATCAGAAGTGGGTGGACAAGCGTAACGACGCATTCCGGGGCTTCGCATTCGACACTCAGGCGCAGGCCATTCCGTCCGGCCGCGAGAAGCTGATCAACGCGGGTGGAGGCGAGCTGACCGTGAAGGGCCGGGACGGCAGAATCCGCAGCAAGGACACGCTCGGGCAGGGCAACGATCCGAACCCGCCGCACGATCGCGAACACTAATCAGGACAGGCGCAGAACGATATGGGCACAATACGAAAAGCATCACACCCGGGGCTGCCGGTCAAAAATCTCACCTGATCGTGCCCGGCCCGAGGGGCCCACTCCAAAAGTGGGTCAGATTTGGATCGGCGTTGACAGCGGATCATCGAGGAGAGCCTGGAGCCGGGCGAGACGGTGTCGTCGGTTGCCAGGCACAACGGCATCGCGACTCCGAATGAGCCGATGGATGGCGTCGACGGTTGCAGTCAGCGCGCAATTGAGATTCTGGCTTGTTTTCATGCCGTTTGGTCCTCAAGCGCGGCGCGCAGGGCTTGGGCGAGCGCCTCGCGACTATAAGGCTTGCGCAACACCGGCGCCCCAGCTGGAAGGTTGATTTCCTGGTCGGCGTAGCCGGTTGTGAAGACGACGCGCAAACCTGGCTGCTTGCGCGTGGCTTCGGCAGCAAGCGTCGCGCCATCGAGGCCTCCAGGCATCATCACATCGGTTATCAAAACGGCGGGCTTGAGGCCACCGTCAAGTGCACGCAGCGCAGCCGGGCCATCTGACGCCTCGCTCACCATGTAGCCGAGCCGATCCAGCCGCTGCATCACCACGCGTCGGAGGCGCGCATTGTCCTCGACGACGAGCACGCGTTCGCCTGAGCTCATGGGAACTGGCGGTTCGTCCACGGCGTCCGCCACGCCGTCGACCTCGCGGTCGCGCGGCAGATTTATCGTCACGTTGGTGCCGGCACCCGGCTCACTCGCGATCTCTACGAAGCCGTCACTTTGACGGGCAAAGCCGAAGACCTGGCTGAGGCCGAGACCGGTGCCGCCCTCGTCGCGCTTCGAGGTGAAGTAGGGTTCGCCAACGCGCGCCCGCATCGCGACGTCCATCCCCATGCCAGAGTCGCGCACGGTGATCGCAGCGTAGTCTCCGGGTACGACATTGGTGTAGAGCGTCGCCTCCGTCGGCGATAACGTGACCTTCGCAGTCGATAGCATGAGGACACCGCCGGCAGGCATGGCATCGCGGGCGTTCACCACAAGGTTTAAGAGCGCGGCGCGCAGAAGATCCGGGTCTGCACGCACCGGCGGCGCATCGGATGCCAGTTCTGTTCGGACCGAAATGCTCTCGGCGATGGTGCGGCTCGCGAGGCCGGCCACAGTCTGCACCTCCGTGTTGGGATCGAGCCGTGTCCGCGCCTGCGGGGAGCGGCCGCCGAACACCAGAAGCTGGTCGGTGAGCGCGGCGCCCATCGTCACTGCCTCCGTGGCGTCCTTGATCAACGCGCGCATAGCTTCCGAAAGGGGTTCCGCCTCCATGAGCTCCAGACAGCCGCCGATCACACACAGCAAGTTATTGAAGTCGTGCGCAACGCCGCCGGTAAGCTGGCCCACCGCGTCGGCTGCGCGGAGCCGACGTAACTCCTCCTGACGCAGGAGTTCGAGCGACAGGTCCCTCAGGACGCCGGCGAAGCACATCGCGTGGTCGACCCGAACGGCATCAGAGGACAGTTCGAGTGAGATCTCCGATCCATCACGCCGGCGGCCTTTCACCTGCCGCCGCTTCACCGGCATGCCTGGATCCTTCCTGAAAACTTCGAAGCCGTCCGCAAAATCGTTTAGGTTGCCGGGAATGAGCTTGTCGACCGGCTGCCCGATCATATCCGGTGCATTCCATCCGAACAGCCGCTCCGCCTCGGAACTCACCGCAGTGACACAGCCCTTGTCGTCAACCGTGATAATGGCGTCAGGCGCAGCTTCAAGCACCGAGGCGAGTCGCGCCTCGACGGCCTCCAGGGTTTCGACCGCCGCTTCGTGACGTGTCACGTCCTCGAAGGAAAGCATCAGATAGGTCGTATCCGGCGTCTTGCCAGGCGCGCGACGGCCATTCAGCACCAGTCGCTTGAGCCCAACCTGTTCGAAATCGTGCTCGATCCGCAGGTTCGTGATCGGCTCGTCATTGTCGAATGCGGCTCTTAGCGCCGTCTCGACAGCAGGGATACGCCAGACGCCGCCCCCGAGATCCGCGAACGGCACGCCCCGCTCCATCTCCTGCAGCCCGAAGGTCAGGCGGAATGCGTCGCTCGCCGTGACAACGCGGAGATGGCCGTCGAGGGTGAGGAGCGGTTCGCGCACGGTCGCCGCCAGCGCATCAGCGTAGGCTCGGGCGGCTTCGGCCATCTGCTCGCTGACGCGCAGTTCTGAAACGTCGGTGAAGGTGAGGACCACGCCGTCAAGTGCATTGCCGTCACGGCGATAGGGCAGGATGCGCCGGCTGAAGACCCGCCCGTCCTCGGCCGTGGTGATGGCTGAAGCCACCTCTCCAGTTTCGAGAACCCGGCGTGCGTCGGACACCAGAGCGGAATCGTCGAGTCGAGGGCGGATGTCGTTGAAGGGACGACCGTGATCGCTTTGGATAAGGCCGAAAAGCTCGGTCGCCGGAGCCGTGAAGCGCGTGATACGGAGTTGGCGGTCCAGCATCACCGTGGGGATGCGGGTGCTGCTGAGCAGGTTCACGAGGTCATCCGCCGTACGGCGCTGGTCCTCGACTTTCTCGGCAAGTTCGGAGTTGACCGCGGTCAACTCCTCGTTCAGCGACTGCAACTCCTCCTTCGAGGTCTCCAGTTCCTCGTTGGTGGACTGGAACTCCTCATTCATCGACATGGCTTCTTCGTTGGCAGCCTTGAGATCCTCATTCGAGGCCTCGAGCTCACGGATCGTGGTCAGGAGTTCCCGCCGCGCCTGTGCGAGGTCGTGCTCCAACCTGTCAACCACCGCCTGGTCGGTGACCTCGGCCGTTTTCGCGGCGTCCTTCGGCGCCTCGGCGTCCGAGAAGGCGACCAGAACAAAGCGGTCGCCGTTCTCCAAGATCGGGATCGCCTCGACGCGGACTTGGACCCGCCCGCCATTGCGAATCCATGCGCCTTCGACCACGATCGACTTGTCGTCCTCAAGCGCAGCATGGAACGCTGTGCGCAACTTCACTCGTAGTCCGTGCCGCGCCATCGCCAGGACGTCGGGGTCTGGCTCGCCGCTTGGCACCTGAAGATAGCGGTCGACCGCGCCGTGGAAGTAGAGACCGGATCCGCGCCGGTTCAGCAGCACGGCGGTTGGCGCGAAATGTTCCAGCAGGGCGCGGTGCGTGATGTCGGCTGCTGTAAGCCGGCGCCGAGCCGGCAGGAGCGCGCCGGCAGCGCGGCTGTGATCAGACGGGACCGGGAGCGCGATCCCCGACCGGCGCGGATGGCCTGTTCGTCGATAGATCCGCGCGGGCTTGGCGATCGGTTCAAATCCGGCATCCTCGGTCCCAACCGTCTCGGACGCGCCGAGCATCAATACGCCGCCGTGCACCAGAGCGAAGTGGAACAGCTCCAGCACCCGTCGCTGCACCCCCGGCTCGAGATAGATCATGAGGTTGCGACAAGTGACGAGGTTCATGCGTGAGAAGGGAGCGTCGGCGAGCAGATTGTGGGGCGCGAAGACGATGGATTCGCGCAGTTCGGTCGCGATGCGCCAGCCGGCATCCTCGCGCCGGAAGAACCGTGCCAGCCGCTCGGGCGAGACTTGCGTCTCGACAACCGGCGGGTAGAGCCCGGAGCGGGCGGTCACGAGGGCCTCTGAGTCGAGATCCGTGCCGAAGACCTGAACCTGGATCGGGCGCGGCTGCTTTTGCGCCTGTTCGAGCGCGATCATCCCGACCGTGTAGGCCTCCTCTCCCGTGGAGCAGCCAGCAGTCCAGATGCGGAACGGCCTGTCGGCGGGGTGGGCCGCCATGAGATCCGGAAGCACCTCCTCCGCCAGCACCCGGAAATGTGCCCCGTCCCGGAAGAAGCTTGTTACACGGATCAACAGATCGTGGCCGAGGCGGCGGGCCTCTTCCGGATCGCTGGCGAGCCGCTCGAGATAGGCCTCGGGTGTATCGGTCTCGGCAATGCCGATGCGCCGTTCGATCCGGCGCAGCAGCGTGCCTTCCTTGTAAAGGTCGAAGTCGACGCCGACGACCGACCTCAAGAGCTCCATGACTTTTGGCAGGATCGGGCGCGCCCGCTCGCCCAGCGCACGCGCATCCGCTTCGAGCGCCTCGCGTGCGAGCCGCAGCGCGGCGGCCGGCGTCTTCACGAGCGGCAGGACGAGATCGGCGACCCCGGCATCGATCGTGCTACGCGGCATGCCGTCATAGGCCGCCTCGATGGGGTCCTGGACCACAACCGAGCCACCCGCGGCCTTGAGCGCACTCGCGCCATGCGCGCCATCGGAACCCGCGCCGCTGAGGACCACCGCCACGCTTTCCTGCGCGTGGGTCGTAGCCAGCGAGTGAAGCAATGCGTCGAAAGTATGCGGCTCGCCCGCCTTTGCCGACCGCGGACGCACGCGGATGAAATTGCCCTCCACCGTCAAGACCGTATCGGGCGCAACCACCCACACCGCATCGGACTCGAGGACGTCGCCATCGGCCGCTTGCTTGACCCGCAATCTGGTGTGCTGAGCGAGGATCTCGGCGAGGATACTCTCATGCTTGGGGTCGAGGTGCTGCACCACAAGGAAGGCGGCCGCTGGCACATCGGGTGTGGCGTCGAAGAACTGCTTCAGACACTCGATCCCGCCAGCTGACGCGCCGATCGCTACGATCGGATATCGCGCATCGCCATCGTCCGGCTCAGCCGTCGGAGCGGCACGTTGCAATCGTGGCTCTTGAGAGCCTGCTTCACCCATCCAAACTCCTGTAACTTGCCCACGCTTAAGCAAGCATGCCGGTCGTCCCACCCGATGCAACAAGGTTTTCCAGCGGAGATTCGTGCCCCGCTGCGGATGAAACCGCAGGCTGGCGTCATACGAGCTTTTCGGATCTTGTAGTAAAGGCACGTCCCCACTAATCTAGGACCATACCCTGCGAAGGGCACTATGCCCAGCCGGCTCAATGAGCCAGAGCCGCATTTTCAAAACGACCAAGTATACGCACGGTCGACAACGAGGAAGCGGGCGCCTGCCCGCTCGATATCCGACTCTGCGTCACGACCCCGAGAGGTCTACGATGACAATCGAGAAGTCTGCGCCGCTCAAGGCGCCACCTGCAAACGCCTCCACTCTGCGCAAGGGCTGGGCGCAAGAGATTCTGGCGCGGTGGTCACACAGGTCTGACGCCACCGACGAGCCCCTTGAACCGGCGAGGGCAGACCAACTCCGCCGAGCCCCCTCCCATCCTGCGCCCCTTGCTGAGGCGGTGCCAGGAAAAGAGCCCCCGGTCTATAGCAGGCGCCGCACGATCCGGCTGAAGCTGGCAACGCGGCGGGCCGCCTGACATCGGCATGAGGCGGCCGGTCCAGACCAGCGTAATACAGGCATTTTATGTCCGAGGCGCGAAAATGGTCAATCGAACCAGCATTGATAGTCCGGCTATCGCAGCGATGGTGGATCCGATCAGAGTGCCGAATTTCGCCGAGTTGAGCATTGTGGGGTCGAACGCCAGGCCCGCGATAAACAGCGACATGGTGAAACCAATTCCCGTGAGACAGGCTCCTGCGGCAATGAAAGGCCACGAGAGGCCAGGACCCAGCACCGCAACTCCCGAGCGAACTGCCAGCCAGCTAAAGCCGAAAACTCCGATTGGTTTTCCGAGGACCAGCCCAACGATGATCGCAAGGGATACCGGTCGCCCAAGGTCGACGTCGTAAATCGGTATTCCGGCGTTTGCCAGCGCGAAGATCGGCATGATCGCGAAGCCGACCCATGGATGCAGCATTATCTCCAATCGCTCCACGGGTGAGAGGGACTCCGTGATCGCTCTACCGGCTTCCCGGAGGTCGCGGCGATCCGGGGTATCTCCGCTCCAATGCTCGCCGGCCGGATAGGCAAGCACCCGCCCGAGCTCCGCCCTGAGAAGAATGTCTCTCACCCAGACGCGGGTGGGCGCCATCAATCCGAGAACTACGCCGGTGATTGTCGCATGA
The DNA here is from genome assembly GCF_003258595.1 of Acuticoccus sediminis. Classification (NCBI taxonomy): domain Bacteria; kingdom Pseudomonadati; phylum Pseudomonadota; class Alphaproteobacteria; order Hyphomicrobiales; family Amorphaceae; genus Acuticoccus; species Acuticoccus sediminis. The sequence goes on along the minus strand of NZ_QHHQ01000023.1, from coordinate 4,774 downwards.
ATCCCGGATGCATCGACGCAAAGCCAAATCGCCACGCCCAGCAGAAAGTAGGCAGGGACGGCTCTGACCCCCAATTGGGAAAAGGCTGCAACGACGCCAATTGCCAATAGGCCAAGTCCAAGGGCCATCCAATTCATCGTCGCGCCATACCCGAGCGCGACGACGAGTATCGCTCCGATATCGTCGAAAATCGCGAGAGAAAGCAGAAAGAGACGCAGATGCGTCGGGATACCGCGTCCAAAAAGCGCCAGACACCCGATCACGAAGGCTGTATCGGTTGCCATCACCGTTCCCCAGCCCTGCATACCAGGCTGTCCGGCCATCATCGCCAGATAGAGCAAGACTGGCAGAACCATGCCACCGACGGCACCCGCAAATGGGAGCGCCGCTCGACGGAGAGTACGCAATTCGCCAAGAACGATCGCTCTCTTCAGCTCCAGTGAAAATACGAAAAAGAACAGGGTCATCAACCCGTCGTTGATCCAGTGATGCAACGATCGGGTAAATTCGATCGAGCCGATCGTCACTCCGACAGGCGTTTCCCAGAAGCCTAGAAATGCTTGACGCCAAGGTGAATTCGCCATGGCCAAGGCCACCAGAACCGCCAACAGCAGAAGGCCGCCGGCTGTCGCCTCCACCTTCAGAAAGCGCGCAAGGGGTTTCGTGACCCTGTCAACGGCCTCCCTGGGCAGCTTCAAGTCTTCCGAGCGGCTCATGGGGTCACTCTTTCCCATTGTACGGATGGCGAAGATTTGAGCGGCAGACGAAGAGTTATCCGGGCGATCCTGACCGACGCGGAGGCGGGCGCGGATCAAACCGCGCCTGCCGAAGGTGCCGTGTACCGTGCCGGTGACACCGCCCGAATATGTCACTGACGTGAAGGCTTTGTCCGGACCGGACCACAAAACATCCGTTACGTCTCGATCGCCGGATCCAAGGCAACGGATACGTCGATCAATCGCGGCCGGATCGCTATTTGATCACAAGGATCTTGGCGTGGCCTCGACGCTCCAGCACGGTCGTCGCCACATCGTGTCCATAACGATGCATTCGTATGTCGACGCGAGTCGAACCCAATTTGAGATTGCGCAGCACGAGCTCATCGAGGAAAACGGGCATCAGCGGCTCGCGGAAGCGAAATTCATTGCTGGCGTGAGCCAGCTCGAGTCCGAGACCGGCGCCAAGGAGGCCGAACACCGCCGAGGCGGCCCAGGCCTGCGGCGAACAGGCGACGGGGTATGGTGCGGGGCTTCGCCGCGGCCTCCGCATGAAGCCACAGAAGAGCTCGGGCAAACGCCGCAGCTCCTGGTTTTTCGCTGCGTCGAACAGACCCTCGAAAACGCGGATTGTCTCGGCCTTGTAGCCGTAACGGGCGAAGCCGATCGCGATGATGGCGTTGTCGTGCGGCCAAACCGAGCCGTTATGGTATGACATCGGATTATATCGGGCTTCCCCCTGAGCCAGCGTGCGGATTCCCCAGCCGCTGAACCCGCTTCGGCCCATCAGCCCGTCGGCCACGCGGCGGGCCCGCTCCGGCGCGGCGATACCCGTGAAGAGAGCGTGGCCTGCGTTCGACGCTCGCACCCGACATGGCCGCTTAGCGCCATCCAGAGCAAGCACGTAGGTGCTCAGATCGTCGTCCCAGAACGCCTCCTCAAACCGGACGCGCAGAGTCTCCGCAGAGGCGTCAAGGCTGGCCGCAACCTCCTCGTGTCCGAGCCGCATGGCCAGCCGGGCAGCCAACCGCTTGGCCGCGAAGGCATAACCCTGGACCTCGCACAGTGCGATGGGGCCCTCCGCCCCGGTCCCGTCTGCGTGAAAGATGGAATCGTGAGAGTCTTTCCAGCCCTGATTCTTGAGGCTTCCGGCGCTTGCCGGAGAATACTCCACGAAGCCATCACCGTCCTGATCACCGTATTCATCGATCCAGCGCAAAGCTGCCTGGATGTTGGGCCAGAGAGCGGCAACGGTCTCGAGGTCTCCGGTTGCGTCAAGATACATGCCGGCCAGCATCACGAAGAGCGGCGTGACGTCGACGCTGCCGTAGTAACGGCGGAAGGGAACTTCACCGAGATTGGCCATTTCACCATGACGCATCTCGTGCAGAATCTTGCCCGGCTGCGCATCGGATCGGGGATCGGTCTCAGTGGCTTGCGTCGCCGCCAGCGTGCGCAACACGCCGCGGGCCATCATGGGGTCGACCCACAACATGAACATCGCGGTGAAGATGCCGTCTCGCCCGAAGACCGTGCTGAACCAGGGGATCCCGGCGTAGGGGTATGGGCCGAGGTTCGTCGATGTGATGAGCGTGTAGATGTCGGATGTTGCGCGACACGCAACTTCGTTGAACAGCTCGTTCGAGCTTTCCACCGTGACAATATCCGCTGTCAGAGCCCGCCGGGCTCTGCAGCTTTCGCGATAGGCGCGGAAGAAATCCATCAACGTCGCAGACGCGCGCTCGTCACAGGCCACGGTGACGAAGAGAGACGTTTTCTCGCCCGCCCCAAGCGCGATGTCGAATGTTGCCCGGTTGCCTTCAAGCGTCCGGGGGGCCGGAGCGAAGCCGATCGTGGTGCGCCGGGCAACATTGTCGAGGCCGAGACAGTAAAATTCCACGCGGTCGTGCGCCGTCACCTCGACGGAGGTGGGACTTCGCGTCTTTCGCTTGTTCCCCCGCACCTCGAACAAGTCGTGGAAGTCGGCGTCGAACCGATAGTCGAGCGTCAATCGATGGCCGATTGACGTGAAGTTCCTGATGCTAAGCCGCTCGTACCAGACCGCACTCCATAGAAACATCGTGCGTTCGAAAAAGATGGTTTCCGGCGGCACGTGAGCCGCGCCGTCGAGCATCGGGTTGGTGAGGTCGACGGAAAGCGCCGCCTTGTCGTCGTGGGTTTCGGAGTTCAGCAGGAGCAATCCCTGTCCCTCCAAGCGCAGTTCCATGCGAGACAGATGACGCGTGTCGCGGAAGAAGAGCCCTTCCGCTGTTCCAGGTATGGTGCCCAGATCGCCATGGCTGTCCAGGACGACAAAGCTTTCGCCGTCCTTGAGGTTTCTAAGAGCACGGCCGACCAGCGATATCGTCGGCTCAGCCTCGTACGTGGTAGGATCGACATCTGCGAGGGGGGCGGTCGACGGCACCACCATCAGACCGGCACCTGCGACATGCCCGCGAGCCCCGGCTCGTCCTCCACCAACGGGCCGGGCAGGACGACTGCCACTGCACCCGCGGATCCCGAAGCGGCGAAGGGACGTTCCCGCGGCATGGTCAGCGCGGGCCAATCGAGAACACGTTGATAGGCGGCGACATAATCCTGAGCCATTCGAGTGACTGTGAATCGCTCCTCGAACCGCTGGCGGACGGTCTTGCGGTCGAGGCTGAGCACCTTGCTCACCGCAGTAACCGCCTCCTCGATCGATCCGACGATGTAGCCTGTGACGCCGTCATCGATCACCTCGGGAACGGACCCGGTTCGCCAGGCGATCGTCGGCGTACCTTCGCGCATGGCCTCGATCATGACGAGGCCGAACGGCTCCGGCCAGTCAATCGGGAACAGGAGGGCCAGGGCATTGCCGAGAAAGCCCCGCTTCTCGTGGTCGCCGATCTCGCCGATGAACTCGATCAGCGGATGATCAAGCTGCGGCTGAATGACGTGCTCGAAATACTCCTGATCGGCGCGGTCCACTTTCGCGGCGATCTTCAACGGGACGCCGGTGCGCTTTGCGATTTCGATCGCGCGATCCGGGCGTTTTTCCGGAGCGATGCGCCCCAGGAATGCCAGATAGTGACGCTCCGGCGTGTCCGACGGTTCCCGTTCGGGCGGGAGCCCGTGGTGGATCGTGGCGAGCCAATTGGCGGTTGGCAGAGGCGTCCGCTGACTCGCCGAGATCGATACGAGTGGCATCGTCCGGAAGGTTTGATAAACCGGATGGAAGTCGATCAGGTCGAGGCGTCCGTGCAGCGTCGTGAGGCACCGGTCGGATGCCTTCCTGAACATGGGGAACTGCAGCAAATCCACGTGGAAGTGGATGATGTCGAAGTCTGTCGCCTGATGGCGAACCGCGTCCAGCATCACGAGAAGGCTCGCCGTGTGATCGCGGATTCCGCCGAGACGCAACCCCTCCGGCACACTGCGGACGAGCCTGGCCGAGGTGATCGAATCGCCCGTGGCGAACAGGGTGACTTGATGACCGTGCTGAACCAGGGCCTCGGTGAGCCAGGAGACAACGCGTTCCGTACCACCGTAAAGTTGGGGTGGCACGGATTCCGCCAGTGGGGCGACCTGAGCTATTCGCATGATTTTCCCGGATGCTACGTCGCGCATCGGTCCAAGGCAGGCTGTCCTGGACCCGCGGACTCCGTCACCAAGCGTGGCAAATGCACAATAACGGGAGATTCTTATGTGGAGATCGGGAGACGTTATGACTAGGCCGAGGACCTCTCGCCGGGTGCGGTGTGCCGTCACGCGCAGTCGGGCAGGTTACTTCCGTTTCACCAGACAGGCCGAGTCTTGAACCTATGAACGTCGGCTGCATCGGTGACGGACGGGAGCGGATGTTCGAGGGAGCTATGGCCGAGTTTGGGTGATGGGGCCGATCAACCGCGTGCGCTGGCGGATCGACGTAAAGGCCGACGATGTCGGTGAGCTTGTGCGCGAACGCCGGGTCGTTCGACAGCTGAACGCCTCGAAAAACCTCTTCGAATCGGATTCAGTTGAGGTGGGTATTCGGGGGTAGCGGCGATGCGGGGACAGCCTGGTTTCTTCGACGTCGA
>NZ_QHHQ01000022.1 GCF_003258595.1 Acuticoccus sediminis | reverse complement strand
TGACCGAGCCAGCGCCGAGGAAGCGATAGCGGTGTTCGCTGAAAAGTACGGTGCCAAGTACGCGAAGGCCGTGGAGTGCCTGGTCAAAGACCAGGATGCACTCCTCGCCTTCTTCGACTTCCCGGCCGAGCACTGGGATCACCTCAGGACCACGAATCCGATCGAGAGCGTGTTCGCCACCGTGCGCCACCGGACCGTGCGCACCAAGGGGGCGCTCTCCCACCGCACGGCCCGCCTCATGGTGTTCAAGCTCACTATGGCGGCCTCGAGGACCTGGCGGCGGTTGAAGGGCGAGAACCGCTTGCCGATGGTCATCGCCGGCGTCAAATTCACCGACGGCGTCGCCAACCCCGCGACCGCCGATCAACGCGCCGCCTGACCGGCCCCGTCACCCACATTCAGCCATAGCTCGTGCGCATGAACCCATGGGCCACGTTTTTTGACGGGGTCGACGCCACCAATAAGCTGACGGCCGCTGCCCTCCTGAGGCGGAGCGTATCCCACCCGTTTCTATCACGCACAGGCGGGCGCCGGCCCGGGACCGTTTTTTAGAATATCGCGCTCCATCTGCGCCTTCTGAAGCTCTCGCTTCAGCCTGGCATTCTCCGATGCGAGATCGGCCAGGGACGGCACCGACGCCTGCGTTGTGGGGCGCCGCTGCGGCGCCGTCCCTTCCGCGCCGTACCTGGCCATCCAACGCCTCAGCACCGTCTCGTGCAGCCCGAGCTCCTCAGCGACGCGCACAATCGGCTGGCCGCTCGTCGCGACACGCTCGACCGCCTCTCGCTTGAACGCCTCCGGGAACACCCGCCGTCGTCTCTCGCTCATCGGACACTCCGTCTTTGGCTCGAAAGCCTATCATCGGTGTCCACTCAAACGGGGCAGGATCAGCAGGCAGCTTCGCGCTGAACTTGCCGGCACCGGTTGAGAGGTCAAAACCCTTGAGGTGGCTGCCCGGGACGTCGCTCGGTCCGGCGATGCCCAACATCGTCAGGTCGTTGGAGCAGACCCACAGGGTTCCCGTCGCCGCATCTGGCAGGAGGCCGAAGGTCGAGCGGGTGTCGAAGGCGCCCGGCGCAACGAACACCTTGCCCTTCGCAGCGCCCGGCGTGACACGCGCGACGCCGCCGCCGACAAAGCCCGAGACGTAGAGCGTGCCGTCCGCTGCGGCGGCGACGTTCTCGGGGAAAAGGGCGTCGCCGGGGAGGTCGACCGAGTCGGATGCGGCCTGTGCGACGCCGCCCGGCGCGATGATGAGGGCGGCCGCGACGAGGGCGGAGCGAACGCTGCGCCCACACGAAGGTCGAACGCCGCGAAGGTCCTCAGGGGATAGATATTCCATGCAACTTCTCCTTGGGTTTTGTGTGCCTGCGCTCTTTGGCGCCGTTTGGGCCGCTACTCCGCCGCCACCCTGTGTGTCGGGGAGGGTGCGGAAAGTAGTAGCGTCGTCTCGGTTGGTTCGGCGGCGACGGTCGCGGGAGGTCTGATCCGGAACCAGGCGGCGTACAGCGCTGGCAGGAACAGAAGGATGATGACCGTTCCGACGGCCGTGCCGCCGATCAGGGTATAGGCCATCGAGCCCCAGAAGACCGAGTGCGTGAGGGGGACGAACGCCAGCACTGCAGCGAGCGCGGTGAGCACGACCGGCCGCGTTCGCTGCACCGTGGCCTCGATCACTGCGTGGAAGTCGTCGAGCCCGGCGGCCTTGTTCTCCTTGATCTGCTCGGTGAGGATCAGCGTGTTGCGCATCAGGATCCCAGCGAGACCGATCAGGCCGAGGATCGCGTTGAAGCCGAACGGCTGGTGGAAGAGGAGCAGCACGGGCACGACGCCGATGAGCCCGAGCGGCCCGGTGAGCATCACCATGGCCATGGTCCCGAACGAGCGAACCTGCAGCATGATGACGATGAGCATCGCCGCGATCATGACGGGAAAGACCTTCGCGAGCGCGGCGTTGGCCTTGGCGGATTCCTCGGCGTTGCCACCCACCTCGATGCGGTAGCCGACCGGCAGAGCCGCGATCAGCGGCTGGAGCGCGTCGAAGACCTTGGCCGACACCTCCGGGGGCTGCGTGGCTTCGTCGATATCCGAACGGATCGTCACCGTGGGAACCCGGTCCCGCCGCTTCATCAGCGGCGCTTCGAGGCGGACCTCGGCGCGGCCGATCTGGTCGAGTGGGATGCGGCGGCCGTCACGGCTCGTCAGAGAGAAGTCGCCGAGGCGGGACGGGTCGAGCCGTTCCTCACCGGCGCTGCGGGCGATAATCGCGACATTGCGGATCCCGTCCCTGACGTCTGTGACTGGGATGCCGGTCAAGAGGAACTGGAGCTGCTGGGCCGCCTCCGCCGGCGACAGGCCGATGAGGTTGAGCCGGTCCTGATCGGGGATGAAGCGCAGCACCGGCACGCGGTTGCCCCAGTCGCGGTTCTCCGACCGCACCTCCGGGACACCGCTCATGACGGCGAGTGCCTGCTCGGATATTTCGGCGAGCTTTACGGGGTCCGGTCCGCTGATGCGGAACTCCACGGGGAACGCGGTGTAGGGGCCGAACACGAGCTGCGTCACGCGCACGAAGGCTTGCGGCGCGAGTCCCTCGGCCACCGCTTCGCGCATGCGGTGCTTCAGCGCCTCGCGGGCCTCCGCATCCGGCGTCAGGACGACGATCTTGGCGAACGCGGGGTCGGGCAGCTCGGGCGCCATCGCGATGAAGAAGCGCGGCGCGCCCTGGCCGACATAGCTCGTGATGGTGGTCGCCTCGGGCTGCGCCTCCAGCCAGCGCTCGAGCGTCTTCACCGTCTGAAGCGTGGTGCCGATGCTGGTGCCTTCCGGCAGGCGGACCTCGACCAGGACCTCGGGCCGGTCGGAGGTGGGGAAGAACTGCTGCTCGAGCCCGCCCATCCCGACGATCGCGCCGCCGAAGGCGATGCCGACCACGGCGCACACGAGCAACTTGCGCCGCACGGTGAAGGTCACCACCCGGCGCAGCCGCTGGTAGAACGGCGTTCCGTAGATGGCGTCGTGGCCGCCGTGCACGGGCTTGATCGCCGGCAGTAGCTTGACGCCGAGGTAGGGCGTGAACACCACCGCCACGACCCACGACACGATCAGCGCGAAGCCGACGACCCAGAAGATGTTGCCCGCATATTCGCCCGCGGTCGAGGCGGCGAAGCCGACCGGGAGGAAGCCAGCGATGGTGACGAGGGTGCCCGACAGCATCGGGCCGGCGGTGTGGCTCCAGGCGTAGGAGGCCGCGGCGATGCGGTCCATGCCCTCCTCCATCTTCACCACCATCACCTCGATCGCGATGATGGCGTCGTCGACGAGGAGCCCGAGCGAGAGGATCAGCGCACCGAGCGTGATGCGGTCGAAGAAGCGCCCGGTCTCCAGCATGATGAGGAAGACCGCGGCGAGCGTCAGGGGGACGGCCGCAGCGACGACGATACCGACACGCCAGCCGAGGCTGAGGAGGCTCACCAGCAGCACCACGCCGAGCGCCATCGCGAACTTCAGCATGAACTCGTCGACGGCGCCGGAGATGTTGATCGCCTGGTCGCTGACGCGGGCCAGCGTCACGCCGAGCGGCAACCGTGCCGAGATCGCCGCGGTCTTCGCCTCCAGCGCTTCGCCGAGGTCGAGGCCGTTCCACCGGTCCTGCATGACCACCGCGAGCATCACCGCCGGTTCGCCGTCGTGGCGGATGAGGTAGGTCGGCGGATCCTCGGTGCCGCGGGTCACGTCGGCGATGTCGGACAGGCGCAGCGTGCGACCGCCGGCCACGATGGGCGTGCTCTCGATGGCGCGAACGTTGTCGTAGGCGCCATCGACGCGGACGAACACCTGCGGCCCCTCTGTGGCGACCGAGCCGGCCGGGGACACGACATTCTGGCGCTGCAGCGCCGCGACGGCGTCCTCGACGCGCACGCCGAGCGTCGCAAGCTTGGCGCGCGAGAACGCGACGAAGACACGCTCGGGCTGCTCGCCGACGATGTTGACCTTCTTCACGCCGGGAACGTGAAGCAGCTCCTGGCGGATCGTCTCAGCCTCGCCGGCCAGCTCGCGCGCCGGCATCCCGGGCGCCTTCAGGGCGTAGAGGCCGAACGTGATGTCGGAATACTCGTCGTTGACGAAGGGAGCGTAGACCCCGCCGGGCAGGTTGCGCTTCTCGTCGTCGATCTTCTTGCGAGCCTGATAGAACTCCTCCTGAACCATCTCCGGCGGGGTGTCGTCCTTGAGCTGGATCGTCGTGAACATCAGGCCGGGCCGCGTCGTCGTCTCGACGCGGTCGTAATAGGTGAGTTCCTGGATGCGCTTCTCCAGCGGCTCGGCGACGAGGTCCTGCATCTCGGCGGCGGTCGCGCCGGGCCAGACGGCGGAGACGGTCAGCGTCTTCACCGTGAAGGCGGGGTCCTCCGCGCGGCCGAGCGACTTGAACGCCAGCGCGCCGGCGGCGGCGAGCAGGATGATGAAGAACAGCGTGACGGCGCGCTCGCGAACCGCGATCGCGGAAAGATTGAAGCCGCTCACCGGAGTGCCTCGCCGAAGATCCTGACGCTGGCGCCCTCGCGCAGCAGATGCGCCCCGAGCGCGACGACCGTCTCCCCGGCGTCGACGCCGGAGACAACGGCGGCGTCCTCGGTCAGCCGGCGCACCGTCACCGTCCGGAAGCTGACGGTGGATGCGGCGCGGTCGACCGCCCACACCCCGACCGCCGTGCCGTCGTCCAGGATCGCGCCGATCGGCACCTCGACGTCCGCGCCGTCGCCGTCGCCCTTCATGCGGATCGTGACCGTCGCGCCGAGCGGAGCGTCGGCGGCCTGGCCACCCAGCACGAAGCGCGCCTCGTAGGTGCGGGTCTGCGGGTCGGCGGTGTCGGACAGCTGCCGCAGGCGCGCGGGCGAGCGCTGCCCGGCGCTGCCGTAGAGTTCGGCCTCGGCGGTGTTGCCCAGTGGCGGACGCACGGTCTCGGGCAGCGCCACCACCGCCTCACGGGCTCCGGCGTGAGCCAGGCGCACGACGGTCTCGCCCGGAGCGACGACCTGGCCGGGCTCGGCGAGTGTGTCCATCACGGTCCCGTCGGCGTCCGCCGTGAGGACTGCGTAGGCGGCCTCGTTCTCCGCGACTCGTGCAGCGGCCTCCGCCGCGGCGAGCGTGGCGGTCGCGGTGGCAAGCGCGGCCTTCGCCTGCTCGTAGCGCTGACGTGATGCAAACCCCTTTCCGGCGAGTTCGGCGTAGCGCTTCTCGTCGGCGGTGATCTGCACGAGCGCGGCGCGGGCTGCGTCGACGTCCTTGCGCCGCTGCGTCAGCGAGAGGCTGAGGTCGGTCTCGTCGATCCGCATCAAAGGCTGGCCGGCCGTCACCTTCTGCCCGGCATCGACGAGACGCTCGACGATCTTGCCCGGAACGCGGAAGCCGAGATTGCTTTCGACACGCGCTGCGATCGTTCCGGTGAATGCGCGCTCTCCGCCATTGAACGGCGCCACTTCGGCGACCTTGACGAGCGGCGCGGCGATGCGGGGATCGAGGGCGGGTGCCGCATCGGCAGCCGGAGCGACGGCAGGGGCCGCCGTCGGTGCGAAATTGGCTGCGACGGCACCGACGACCACCGACAGGATCGCACCCGTCCCGATGCGGGAAAGGAGATGCCGGCGATGCGGTCGAACCTTGCGACGAACGACGGGTCGAGGTGTTATTGATTGCATGCGACATCTATAGTCCATATAGATTACGAACGCAATCTAAGTAGGAGTTCAGATGCGAGTCAGCAGGGCCCAAGCCGCCGCCAATCGAGAAAACGTGATCACCGCCGCGAGCCGGCTCTTCCGGGAGCATGGGTTCGACGGGATCGGCCTGATCGACCTCATGAAAAGCGCCGGGCTGACGCAGGGTGCGTTCTACAAGCAGTTCAAGTCGAAGGACGATCTGGCGGCCCTCGCCGTCGGCCGGGCCATGGAAGGCACCGCCGAGCGCTGGGCGACCGCCGCGAAGACGGAGCCGGAGAATCCGATCGCGGCGTTGACCGATCTCTACTTGAGCCCGGGTCATCGCGACGACGTGGGCGCGGGCTGCCCCATCGTTGCGCTTGGCGCAGACGCGGCGCGGGGCAGCGAGAGCGTGCGCGCTGCTCTAGAGGCGGGCATCCGGGAGCGCCTCGATGTTCTCACTGCCCACATGGCGAGCGATCCCGACGCTCGGCGCAAGGCCGTTGCGATGGGCGCGACGATGGTGGGCGCCCTGCTGCTCGCACGCGCGGTGAACGACGAGGCGCTGTCGGACGAGGTCCTCACCGTTGCGAGAGAAGAGCTGCGTCGCTCCATCGGCGCGTCATGACAAATGCTGTCTGAAACAATCCGAGACCCGGAAGCGACACATGGGTCGGTGGGAGGACAGACCAGGAATGGAAGCGATGACGAATGCTTCGACGGTGACGTGCGCGCCGGCTCAACCTCACGGTCTCGACCGGGGGGGGGGCGTCTGATGGTTGTCACGAGCCCGGTTCAGACTGCGCGGCTTTCCGCGGACGCGGCGGCGACCGCGCGGGCATCCCGCACGAGACTTCTGCTCGAGGCCCCCATCGCGCCGACCCTGGCGAAGCTCGCGGCGCCCAACGTGGTCGCGATGTTCGCTCAGGCCGCGCAGGGCATCGCCGAGGCCTATTATGCCAGCCGATTGGGCGTGACCGCCCTTGCTGGACTGGCGTTGGTGTTCCCATTGGTGATGGTGACGCAGATGCTTTCGGCGGGCGCGATCGGTGGAGCGATCTCGGCGGCCGTCGCGCGGGCGCTCGGGGCCTCGGACGTCGCACGGGCCGCGACGCTCACCGTGGCGGCCTGGCTCATCGCAGCAAAGCTCGCGCTCGTGATGGCGGTGCTGGTCGCTCTTTTCGGACCACGCTTCTTCGAAGTGCTGGGGGGCGGGACGGAGAGTGTCGCGGCCGCGAAGACATACGCGCTGGTCTTCTTCCCCGGATGCATCGCGGTCTGGCTCTGCAATGCCTCGCTCAGCGTCATCCGCGGCACCGGCGACATGCGCATACCCGCGCTCGTGTTGCTCCTTGTCTTCGGGACGTCGATCGCGCTGTCGGGAGGTTTGGCACTCGGGTGGGGGCCACTGCCCGCGCTCGGCATGGCCGGTCTGGCGCTCGGCCCGATCTGCGCATTCGCCCTCGGTGGAGGGGCCGCGATCGGTCATATCGCTTTCGGCCGCGCCGGACTCGTCTTCCGTGGGGCGGTCGGACGTCTGAGCGCCGACATGTTCCGCGACATCCTGACGGTTGGGACGCTCGCGTCCATCAACACCGTTCTCACGGCCGTCACGATCATCATGATGACGGGTCTCGTGGGACGTTTCGGCGAGGGGGCGCTGGCCGGCTACGGTCTCGGTGCACGGCTGGAATTCATGATGATCCCGGTGATCTTCGGCATCGGGGCGGCGATGACCGCCATGGTCGGCGCGAATGTCGGCGCCGGCCGGATCGACCGCGCGCTGCGGGTGGCCTGGACAGGTTCCTGTGCAGCGGCGGCCATCGTCGGCAGCATCGGCCTGCTGCTGGCGGTCTTTCCGGACCTTTGGCTGGGTCTGTTCCTGGAGCCGTCGAACACCGCTGCGCTCGACGCCGGGCGCAGCTATTTCCGTATCGTCGGTCCATTCTACGGCTTTTTCGCGCTGGGTCTCGCGCTTTATTTCGCCTCACAGGGCGCCGGTCACATGAAATGGCCGGTGATCAGCAGCCTCGGCCGCATGGCGGTCGCGCTTGTCGGCTCACTGATCCTGACGACCAGCATGGGCCTGGGGGCTCACGGCATCTTCGCAGCGATCGGCGGCGCCATGCTGGTCTACGGAGGGGTTATCGCCCTCGCCATTTGGTTCGGCGAATGGAGAAAAGCGGGGCGGTGACAGCATTGTCACTTGAGGGGTGCGCGCCCCGACAGACTTTCCGTTGGAGTTGGAGTTCCCCCGGTTTGGTGGAGACATTGCCACCCATCGGGGGGCTGATGATGCCCCGTACGAGCGGGATCGACTCGATCAGCCGTTCAATGTTCGCCCGCCGTCCACGACGATCTCCGTGCCGATGGTCCAGGGTGATTCGTCGGACGCGAGGTACACGACAGCCTTAGCGACTTCCGACGCGGTGCCGAAACGACCGGCCGGGATCGTCGCCACGATGCCGGCGTTGACCTCATCCCGATAGGTGTCGGGAATGCCGAGCTTGTCATAGAGCGGCGTGTCAACGGGGCCGGGGCTAACCGCATTAACGCGGATGCCGCGCGGAAGAAGCTCCGACGACAGCGTCTTCGCCATGTTGAGGAAGGCCGCCTTGGTCGCGCCGTAGACCGAGGAGCGGGCGGCACCGACGTGGGCGTTGACCGACGTGTTGAGGATCACCGACGCCGGATCTGCGAACACCGAGAGCAGGGCCTGGATTAGGAAATAGGGACCTTTCACGTTGATCGCGAAGGACCGGTCGAATGCGGCCTCCGTCCAGTCTTCGATCGGTTGCCAGACCGAGACGCCGGCGTTGAGGAAGGCGACGTCCAACTGGCCGTAAGCCTCTTTGACGGCATCGGCGAGCTTGCGCTGATCTGCCACGCTCGCGCTGTCCGCCCGGAGGACGAGAACGTCAGAGCCCAGTTCCGTTTTCGCCAGTTCGATAGTCTCCGGGTTGTTGCCGGTCACGATGACGCGGGCGCCCTCGTTAAGGAACTGCTTTGCGGTTTCTAGGCCAATCCCTGACGTACCGCCGGTGATGAGGGTGCGTTTTGCCTTGAGGCGCGTCATTTGCGTACTCCGGTTATTTTGTCACGACGTCTCGGACGCAGCCGTTCCTTTTGACTGCGTCCAGTCGGGCATCCCTGAGGTAGGTGGGAAGCAGGTGGCAGACCCCTTCGATCGGCTCAATTTCCTGCCCGATTGTCTCAACCTCTTCGTCGCGCGCCCAGAACGTGGTAGGGTCGCACATGATCGACCATCTGGAACCACACCGTGCCATCGCCCTGCGTCACGCGTGGTCGGGCCTGGTCGCGACGGATTTGCCGCGCCTCGACATCACCATTGGACAGGGCTCCACCGGGCCGGCGCCGTGCCTCTATCGTTCGATGGTCTGCTTCATCTTGCAGGGCTCGAAACGGGTTCTGATCAACGACGAGCTTCTGAGCTACGACAGCGCCGACTACCTCGTCAGCGCGATCGATCTGCCGTTGAGCGGCGAGATCCTTAATGCTCCGGGGGGCAACCCGTACGTCGCCGTCTCACTGCTTCTTGAGCCGGCTTTGCTGACCGAGCTGGCGGCGTCCATGCCGCTGGACGCCGAGACCGGATCCTGCGGCATTGGCCTTTCGATCAACCCGGTGACCCAGCCGCTGCGCGACGCACTCTTGCGCTTCATGTCGCTGCTGGATCAGCCGGCGGACATCCCCGTCCTGGCGCCTATGGCTGAACGGGAATTGCTTTATCGTCTCCTGCAGGGTCCAGAGGGTCGGTTGCTGCGGCAGATCGCTCGGCCTGACGGGGCCTTGGGACGCATACGACGCGCCGTCCAGTGGATTAGGGACAACCAGACTGCCCGGCTGCGTATCGCGGCCCTCTGCGAGGTGAGCGGGATGAGCCGGGCGAGCCTGCATCGCCATTTCCTCGCACTGACAGGCGTCACTCCGCTTCAGTACCAGAAGCAGCTCCGCTTGCAGGGGGCGCGCTATCTTCTGCTAGACGGCGAGAAGAGTGTGTCGGAAGTGGCCTTCGCCGTCGGCTACGAAAGCGCGACACAGTTCATTCGCGAGTACGGTCGGCAGTTCGGAAATCCCCCGGCCCGGGACGTTCGTCAGCTTCGGGAGGCGATCAGCGCATCGACCGCAGCCTGATCACCGAAGCAACCTTCCGTCGGCGGAGCCTATTCCGCTGCCATTTTGACCCGCGGATTACCCTCCGCCGTTGAAGCCTCAGCGGCCTTATCGGCGGTCGGCTTGATCCGGAACCACGCTGTGTAGAGCTGGGAAGAAAGAGCAGGATCATTATTGTGCCGACCGCCGTGTCGCCGATCAGCGTATCGGCCATCGATCCCCAAAAGACGGGGTGGGTGAGGGGTATGAAGGCGAGCACCGCCGCGAGTGCGGTCAGCATCACCGGCCGCGCGCGCTGCACGGTGGCCGTGATAGTCGTCAAGGCCGGCCGCACGGTTCTCCTTGATCTGGTCGTGGGGTCGGCCTCCCGCAACCGAACCGCTGACCCGAGATGGCGCGGGCCTGATCCGCGTCAGACCTTCGGCGTCGGCGGCGTCTCCATCCCCTCGCGCTGGAACATCAGGCCGGCGCTGAGGAATCCGCCGTCGACGTTCACCGTCGTCCCGCTGACGTGCGAGGCCTCCTCCGAGGCAAGGAAGGCGACCATGTTTGAGGTGCTCTCCGACAATGGGACAGCGGCGTAGGCTACGAGAGGGGCCTGCTGGTCTTCGGAGGAGGAGATCAGCGAATGACGACACGCAAGCAGCACAAACCGGCGTTCAAGGCGAAGGTGGCGCTGGAGGCGTTGAAGGGTGAAGAGACGGTGGCGGAGCTGGCCGCGCGTTTCGGGGTCCACCCGACGATGATCCACCAATGGAAGCGGCAGTTGCTGGAGGGCGCCTCGGACGTCTTCGAGCGCGGCCGTAAGAACGCCGCGCCGGAGATTGATGGCGAGAAGGTCCGTGAGCTGCATGCCAAGATCGGCGAGCTGACGGTGGCGAACGATTTTTTGTCGCGAAAGCTCAAGCCTTGGGGCGGGACGTGAGGCGGGCGATGGTGGAGAGGGACCATCCCGCGTTGTCGGTCACGGAGCAGTGCCGGCTCCTGTCGATCCCGCGGTCGACGTTTTACCACGCGCCGGGCGGCGAGACGGCCGAGAGCCTGGCCCTGATGCGGCGGATTGACGAGCAGTTCCTCCAAACGCCGTTCTATGGCGTGCGGCAGATGACGTGGCATCTGCGCGCCGAGGGGGAAACGGTGAACCCGAAGCGCGTCCGGCGCCTGATGCGGCTCATGGGGCTGACGCCGATCTACCAGAAGCCCAACACAAGCGTGCCCGCAAAGGCGCACAAGGTCTGGCCCTACCTGCTGCGCGGACGGACGATCTGAACCGCGCCGGGTTTCCCGGAGGCTCCAACTCTTGAGAGAATGGAGCCATGACGAAGAGAACAGCCCCGTATAGCCCCGAGGTGCGCGCGCGAGCGGTTCGGATGGTTTTGGATCATCAGGACGAGCACGGCTCGCAGTGGGCGGCAATCCAGTCGATCGCGGCGAAGATCGGCTGCTCTGGCGAGACCCTGCGCAACTGGGTGCGGCAAGCTGAACGGGACGACGGGACCCGGCCCGGTTCGACGAGCGCGGAAAAGGAGGAACTCGCCAAGCTGCGGCGCGAGGTGCGCGAGCTGCGCCAGGCGAACGAGATCCTGCGCAAGGCGTCGGCGTATTTTGCCCAGGCGGAGCTCGACCGCCGGTACAAGCCATGAAGGCGTTCATCGACGACCATCGCGACGCCTACGGGGTCGAGCCGATCTGCCGGGTCTTGCCGATCGCCCCGTCGACCTATCACGAGCATGCCGCTCGTCGTGCTGATCGCGCCCGGCTACCAAAGCGGACGAGACGGGACGAGGCCTTGAAGGAGGAAGTGCGGCGCGTATTCGAGGAGAACTTCGGTGTCTACGGAGTGCGCAAGGTGTGGCGGCAGATGAAACGCGAGGGCTTCGAGATCGCCCGCTGTACGGTGACGCGGCTGATGCGCCAGATGGGCCTGAAAGGTGTCGTTCGCGGCAAAAGCATACGCACGACGACCCGCGACACCTCGGCGCCATGCCCGCTCGACCGGGTGAAACGCGTCTTCAAGGCGCCGCAACCGAACATGCTGTGGGTCTCCGACTTTACCTACGTCGCAACCTGGAGCGGCTTCGTCTACGTCGCCTTCGTGATCGATGCCTTCGCCCGACGGATCGTCGGCTGGCGTGTCTCGCGCTCGATCCGGGCCGACTTCGTCCTTGATGCTCTGGAGCAGGCTCTCCACCAGCGGCAGCCCTTTGCCGGCAGCGGGCTCATTCATCACTCCGACAGGGGCAGCCCAATATGTGAGCATTCGGTACACCGAACGCCTCGCCGAGGCCGGCATCGACCCGTCCGTCGGCAGCGTCGGCGATTCCTACGACAACGCTCTCGCCGAGACGGTAATCGGCCTCTTCAAGGCCGAGTTCATCCATCGACGTGGCCCCTGGCGCTCATTCGAGGGCGTCGAGTTCGCCACCCTCGAATGGGTCGATTGGTTCAACAATCGGCGGCTTCTCGAGCCGATCGGAAACATCCCACCTGCGGAAGCAGAAGCCGCCTACCATGCGGCCCAGGAGGTCCAGCCGATCGCCGCGTAGACCAAACAGAAACGCCTCCGGAAAAGTCGGTACGGTTCATCACAGCACCCTGGTCATCGCCGGCGTCAAATTCACCAACGGCGTCGCCAACGGAACACCTCGAAGAAAGGCTCTGAGGGCGATGGTGGTCAGCGACGAGGCGTCGGCGCCTCATTTCGGCAACCGGGCGTGGTCTCGGCGTTGCGGCTGCGGCGGGTGCCCGCCCGCTCTTTGGGCCGCCGGTCAGGCGAGGCCGGCGCGGCGCTCGTGGAAAACGAGGCGCCTG
>NZ_QHHQ01000021.1 GCF_003258595.1 Acuticoccus sediminis | reverse complement strand
GGGCGAACTCCTGTTGCGCCGGCGCATACGGACGTTTCGGCGATCCGCACGGCCGCCGCGATTATCCACTATGCGCGGCGGTTTGCGGCCGAGGCAAAGTTGCTGGCGCAGGATTCTCCGGAGACGGCAAAGGCGCTGGAGCACGCGGCCGCCACCATCGCAGCGGGGCAGACCCTTTCGGAGCAGAGCGAAGGCACCCAAGCCAAACACACCTCAGACATCCGCGGAAAGCTGGCTGAGGCGCGCGTCGACATACACGCGCGGTTCGCGATGCTGGACGAGCAGCTGGCCGATGTTCCGGACGGTGCGGAGCGTGTCCGGCTGATGCGGCAGATTGCGGCGCTCAAGGCCGAGGCGGCGCCGCATATGAGGGGATCCGAGCTGCGCGATTTCCAGCGCTCAGAGGCACCGGGTCGTTACGAGGGGATCGCGGCCACGGATGCCGCAAGCACTGCCCTCAAGGCAAATGCCGATGAGGCGGTGCGGCAGATTGCGGAACGGTACGACGTCAACGGCGAGGCGACAGTGGAGCGCTATTCGGGTGGCCGTCCGTCGAAGGCGCTGGCAGCGCAGTATGGCGAGGCCGAGGCGCGAGAGCGGAGACACACCCGAAGGCGTCGAGGTGCCCTCAGGGAGACGCCTGAGCGCTGCCAGGGCGCGCTCAGGCGGATGCACGAGGAGATCGCTGCCATCTATCGAGACGCTTGGGGGAAGGCTCGGACGGGTGTGGCCGCCGAGGCGGAGCCCCCTCGCCTTCCCCAGCCCCTGCGAGGCGGTTGCAACAAGGGGAGCGCTGCGGATCGTTTGGAGAAGGTTTCGACACGGAAAGCCGAGGCCGAACAGCAAGGGCAAGAACGCGTCAAGCAGGAGTGGAAGAATGCCGAGCGCAAGACGCGGGAGCGTGGTGGCCGGGGGCTTTGAGGAATGTTCTTCAGTTCGATGGATTGTCCTCTTAAGCTTCTTGGCTGATAAATGAGTTGACGGTGTCGATGGGTCTGCGGCCCTGGTTGCGGTTGCCGATCTTGTGGCTCCGACGGCGGTCAACGTCGTGTCGCGCGACCGAGTGGCAGCTCCATTCCGGATGGTGATTGCTGTGATAGGCAGGCTGCCATGAGACATGCGCTGGAAGATGCTCGTGGGATCGCTTGAAATGGATCCCCGCCGTTGTATTGACTCCGACGAATCAATGGGTCCGTCGTTCTCTTCTGAGGGACGTTGGGACGTTCCGAGAACGTCAAAGAGACGTGCGTGTAGAGTTGTCTGAGGAATCCGTTGTAGCTTGCTTGTCGCGAATCGGCGTCAACGTCCGTTCCTAATAGGCCGACACTTCAATCGGCGGATCGAACTCGCTGGGTGCGACTTATCGAGGATGATGCGCGCTCGGTGAGGAAGCGAAGTGGTATCTCGGGCGGAAGAGATTTGACGGTCTCAACGGCGGTGTGGGGACATGAGCTCCCGCCTCGAACTAGCTGACTACTCGGCCTTCTCAGAAGGTTAACTTCGTTGCTTCTTATCATCGATGCCTGAGAAGCGCATGGGTCTCGTGCTCCGAATTCATCGAGATCGGACTGGTTGTTGTTGAGGACGCGTGCCGGGCCGTAGGGCTAGGCGGGATGAGCGTGATTTGATCGCGGAGGTTGCTCGGGTGTGATCGGTCGAGGGAGCGTCTTTTGGAGTGCCAGTCCAGGCCCATCGTGAGCTCCCGAAGCCAGTTAAAGAGTTATAGATAAAGTTAAAGAGTTAAGGGCTCTCGAGCAGCAAAAATCTGCTTATCTTTCAATGCCATGCGAGATCGTTGCGTTCCTAATAGGCCGTCGATTTGTTCCTAATAGGCCGATAGTGGCGTTCCTAATAGGCCGTCGATTTGTTCCTAATAGGCCGTCACTCATCCTTGGAGGGCGTGTCTGCCTACCCGAAACTATCGGCCTATTAGGAACGCCTCAGCGACCCTCGCGAGCGTGGTGTTGCCGCATAAAGCCATAGAACGCGCTTTGGTAGTCGGAGGGGCGGCGGCTTTCGTCTTGTGTGATCCATTTGTCGAACTCGCCTTTCATCGCGTAGACGTCCCAACCGGGGAAATCCTTCCGGATCTTGGTGATCGTTTCTTCGCCCAACTCGGCATGGGCGAGAAGCGGCGCAGAGCCCTCAGAAGCGCGACGGGGCTCGCGACGAGGACGGGGCTTATTGTCCTCCACCATCGTTAGAGACTCGTCGGAGCGCATCCCCATCCAGATGCGTGGCTCTCCCTTCGTCTCCTCCTCCCAAGCGAGCGTGACGCCCGGGAGCTCGTTGCGCTGCACGATCTTCTGCATCTCGTATTTGAACCGGCGATACGGGCCTTCCGAGCCGGACTTCTCGAAGAGCGTCGGCAGCGAGATCGCGAAGCCACCCACCCCTGCTCCGCCGGCGTGCTTGCGCGCCACGCGGTAGAGCCAGCGCTCGCGGCCACCGGTGATTCCGAAATATGCCGGATCGATCGCCAGCACGCCGCCCTTCTGCAGAACGCCCTGCACGAACCACTGGGATAGAACGATGCTCATCCCGCGGCTCTCTCCCGTGGTCTCGTCGACGAGATCGGTCCACTCTGAGATCCAGCTGAACTCGGCGTAGCGCTTGCCGCGCGGGGCGCGGATGTTGGTGCGGATAGTAGTACTTCTGAGCCGCGACAGCGCGTCCCTGAGGCGCAGATAGTGATCGCCTCCGGTCGAGCGATGGATCGCCTTCAGAAGGTCGTAGGGCTGGAAGTGGAGTTCGTTCGGGATGTCGTTCACCCCGCGATTCTTCATATCCATCAGGACCGACGCGGCCCAGATGAGAACGTCCGCATCCCAGATTGTCGCCATGCCATAATTCTGGTGCGGCTCAACTTTCACCCAGACGCTATCGCTTTCGTACTCGATGGGGCGCAGCCGCTTGCGCTTGCCGAGCGAGAAGAAGGGCCGCTCCATCGTCTCACGCGCGTCCCTGAGCTTCAGCTCGGTCAGCGAGAGGATGAAGAGGTCGAACTGTTCATCGATGAGGCGTCGGCCCTGCAAGGGAGTCTCCCAGCTGGCATCTCGAAGGTATCGTAATGATATTAATATGATATTGATTCGACATCATATTGATATCACAATGGCGTCTGTTCGATATCAGCGGATAGTCTCGCGATCGAGCTTTTCGAGGATCGCTTCGAGCAGCCAAGTATGCCGAGGAATCCTTGGGTTGCGGGCGTCGACGAGGTGGTCGATACGGCCGAGCATCTCCGACGGCAGGCGCAGGATGACCTTGGCGGTGTCCTGCCTCACTCCGGCAGCGACCCGGCCCGCGGTAGGCGCGGGGGAGGGGGCCTCCGCGACGCTGCCGCCCTTGTAGATCAGCGCCTCGATCTCGCGTTCGGACGCGGTGATCGCGGGAGCTTGAACGGTCGCCCGAGGCTTGCGTGCAATCGCCATTTCCTCAGGCCTCCTCAACCGAGGTCGATATCAGTTCGATATCAAAAAGATGTCGATACAACGTCATGATCTCTTCGCTCGCCTTGGGATCCTGTGGCTTTAGCTCGACCACACCCATCCCTTGCGCCGCCGCGTTGCCGAACGCCTTGCGCGCGCCGAGCGCCACGGGAAGGAGGGTGAGCTCCTCGGCCTCGGCGATCACCTCCTCGGCGTCGCTGTTGTCCTGTCCACGCGGGTCGGCCCGGTTGATGAAGGCGTAGGCCGCGAGTCCCGGGTTGGCGGTCCGCATCTCGGCCGTCAGCTGCGAGACCTTCTCCAGCGTCCAGACATCGAAGCTGCGCGGTACAAACGGCACGAGGAGCACGTTGCTCACGGTAAGCGCAGCGCGCTGGCTCGTCGTATCGCGCCCGCCGGTGTCGATCATGACGTCATCGTACTTTGCCCCGAGGCGCCGCACTTCCGTGCGCACGGCCGCCCCCGTCAGCTTGATCGAGGTGAAGCCGGCGCCGCCCGCCAGTCGCTCGTTGCGCAGCATAGTGAAGTCGGACGCCGTCTCCTGGTCGTCGGCGTCGACGAGGAGGACGTCACGCCCGTCCCGGGCGCGCATGACGGCGAGGTTAGTGGCGACGGTGGTCTTGCCTGATCCGCCCTTGATGCCGCCTATGGTGACGATCATGGATATCTCCAAGGCATCAGATTAATGCCATTGTGATATCACATCGATATCTTTCCGGCAGGTTAAGGACGAGGCGGAGGGGGTATTGACATCCGTACGGTTATGCCGTACATGCTCGGCATGAGAGTTCGAAGCATTCGCCACAGGGGGCTTCGCCGTCTCATCGAGCAGAACGACGACAGGGAAATCCGTTCGGACCAGGTACGGCGGGTGCGCAACATCCTTTCGGCTCTTATTGCCGCTCCCGACATTGACGGGATGAGCGGCCCGCCGGGATGGCGCATCCATCAGCTGAGCGGGGACCGCGCCGGGACGTGGAGCATCTCCGTCTCCGGCAACTGGCGGATCACCTTCGAGCTCGACGGAGACGTGCTGTGCCACCTCGATCTGGAGGATTATCACTGATGACGGCAGACTCGATACCTCTCGGGATGCAGCCCTCTCACCCGGGCGTCTTCATCCGCGAGGAGGTTTTGGATGAACTGGGGCTCAGCATCGCCCGGGGGGCGGAGATCCTCGGCGTGCGGCGCGCGACCTTGTCGGACCTCGTCAATGAGAAGGCGGCTCTGTCGCCGGAGATGGCGCTGCGCATCGAGAAGGCATTCGCCATCTCGATGGAGACGCTGCTGCGTATGCAGGCCTGGTACGATACCTGGACCATGCGCCAGCACGCCGACGAGATCACCGTCGATCGCTATGTGCCGACCTGAACTGACACCGCTGCTGTCAGTAAGCCATCACGCTGATATCATAGTGATATCAGCGTGATATTGCCAGCGAGTTCGGGTAGACGCCAAGACGGCACCGGAGAGTGATCGGAAACGACGCAAGGGAAAGCCCCTTGTGTGTCTGCCGGTCTGGACCGATACCTGAAAAGTCTTCACAAGACCGTCTCCTGCCGCGCACTAAGGAAAACCACTCAAATACTCGGCCGAGGCAAGCCACGTGCGGGTCGTTTTTGAGGGGGAAGGTAGCGCTCACAATCCGGTTGAAAGCGCTATCCGGATCATTTTTCCCGTCTGGATATCCGCTTTTGCGGATACGCAAAACCGCATGGTGCGCCGAGGGTTCCGTGGACCAAACGCTCATCCGCACGCCGCGCCAGCTCGGTGCTACCATCCAACGCCGACGCAAGGCGCTCGGCCTCACGCAGACCGACCTTGCCGGCACGGTGGGTCTCGGACAGGCGACCATTTCGGAGATCGAGCGAGGGGAGGGGGCGCGCCTCGAAAGCCTCATGCGCATCGTCGTCGCCCTCGACTTTGAGCTAATGGTTCGCCCGCGCACTCGCATGGACACGGACGAGATCGGTGAGATCTTCTGATGGCCCATCCCGCTGTCGGTGATCCTAAACGGCCGCCCGGTCTCGCTCTCGCTCCCTTTGCGCGAGAACCGCTACGCCGGCGCCCCGGTCCACGCCGTCTTCGACAATCTCCTGCCCGACAGCGAGCCCCTGCGGCGCGCGCTCGCCGGGCGCGATATCGTCTGGCGCCAGCCCCTCGGCGTGGAGGGCGAGCGCCATCTCGATCAGGGTGTGGTTGCAGCGGCAGCATGGGTAGGGCTTCATGCTGAGGCGCATCGTGTGCCACACCTCGCCGAGGCCCTCCGTCAACACGTCGGCGTCGACGATATTGCGCTCGTAGAGGCGAAAGAGGCCGGCCTCACCGGTCAGGCAACGCCACGTTCCGGTGAGCCCCGCGCCCGCGAGATGGGCCGCCAGCACCCCGCTTCGTGCCGCGAAGCCGGGCCCAGGCGTTTGGCCAGCACGACATCTTTGATCGACTGGGTCGTGCCGCCCATCTGCGTGAAGGCGAGGCCCAGGGCGCTAACCATCTGGTCGGTGTTGAGCTCGAGCATAGTGCCGGCGGTAGCGGCTGCGGCGAACACGCCGAGCATCGTCGTCGGGTGCCAGCCTTTATTGAGATTGTCATGGCAGGCGAGGCCGGGCCGGCAGAACAGCTCAACCCCCAACGTGACAGCCGTCAGGAACTCCGTGCCGGACACGCCGCCCCTCAACTGGGCGGCGGCCATGGCTGCGGGCAGGACGACACAGAAGGCGTGGATACGGGCTGGGTCGTACTGATCGTCGAAGTCGAGCGCGTGGGCGGCGGCGGCATTGGCGACGGCGGCGCTGGCCGGATCGATCCGAGCGCCCGAGAGAAGCACCGTCGCCCCGGCGGGGCCGGAGAGGGAGGCCATGGCGGCATTGAGGTCGGCGATGCCCGGCGCCGTCCTCGCCGCGCCTATCACACCGAACGTGTCGACGAGGAATAGCCTGACCATGTTGGCGAGTTCTGGTCGCAGGGGCGCGTACCGCATCTGGACCAGCCGACCAGACAATGCCACTTCGAGCATCTCAATCCTGTCTTTGTATGGATAGGTCATCATCAAAAATAAATATTACAAAACTAGCAGTATTCAATATAATTTTATTTCATTGAAAGTATGTTCATTTTTTCTTTGCATACAAAAAGCATATTGTTAAATGCTTTGTGGCAGAATTACCTGAGTGCATTCGAGAATGCGCCTTTACGGCTGATCGGTGCAGCCGATGAAGGATCCGAACAAGGCCTTTTGGGGTTCTGCCGGCAGCACCACAAGCGGGCGCCGTCGGTCTGATACCGCCGCGCATTCTCGATGACTCGTAACGATTTGGCGTCGCGGCTCTGATTCCCTTGCCTGCGGATCAGTGATTCGCGAGGGACACGCATGGCACGGGGACTGGCGATCGACGATACGCTGTCGGCGCAGGAGCTGAGGCGCCTGGCGTTCCGCGAGCGCTCGGTGCGGACCGCGAAGCGGATGCTGGCGATCGCAAATGCGCTCTCCGGCATGAGCCGCGCCGACGCGGCTGCCGCGGCGGGCATGGAGCGTCAGGCGCTGCGCGACGCGGTCGTGCGCTACAATGCGGAAGGCCTCGCCGGTCTCGTCGACCGTCCAGGCCCCGGACGCAAGCCGGCCCTCACGGAGGGGGAACTGGCGCTCCTCGCCGAGCGGATCTTCAAGGGGCCCGATCCCGAGGCGGGCGGCCCGTCGCGCTGGACGCTGCCCGATCTCGCCGCGTTCGTCGACGAGCGGTTCGGCAAGCGGGTCACGCCGCAGAGCCTGTCGCGGATCCTGCGGCGCGAGGGCTTCTCGTACCAGAAGACGCGGCCGGTCCACCCGAAGGCATCCGCGAAGGCCCGCGAAGCCTTCGCAAAAAGGGGCTCCGTGACGCGCTGAACGAAGCCGCCGCGGCGCATCCGGACAAGCGCGTCGCCCTCTTCTTCCAGGACGAGATGCGGGTCGGCCAGAAGGGGCGACTGTGCCATCGATGGTGGCTGAAGGGCGAGCGCGCGCCGGGCCGTCAGGACCGGCGCTTCTCCTTCACGTACCTGTTCGGCGCCGCACGGGCCGACGGCGAAGCCGCCTTCGCCCTCGTCCTTCCCGAGGTCGGCACCGCGGCGATGCAGCTCTTCCTTGACGGCTTCGCTGCGACCCTGCCCGCCTACGAGCACGCGGTCATGGTCCTCGACGGCGCCGGCTGGCACGGCGCCAGGGCGCTGGCGGTCCCACCCAACGTCACGCTGGTGGCGCTGCCACCGTACTCGCCGCAGCTCAACCCGATGGAGCGGGTCTGGCTGTACATGCGTGAGAGATACCTCAGCCTTCGGCTGCTGCCCGACGCCGAAGCCATCATCGATGCCTGCTGCGACGCCTGGAACGCCCTCATCGCCGAGGACGGCCGCCTCCGGTCTCTCTGCTACCAGCCCTGGCTTCAACGGATCATCCAATAGGCGGCGTGGTATGACGCTATCGCAGGATGTCTTTCAGCACGATGCTTGTCCGCGTGTTGACGATCCCCTCCAGCGAGGCGAGATCGTGCATGACGAAGGTGTAGACATCCTGGGTGTTGTGGAACAGCGCACGGATGAGCACGTGCGACGGCCCGGTCACGATGGACACGGATTCCACGAAATCGTACGCGGCGAGCGTGTCCGTGACGGTTTCGATTTGATCCCGCCGCACCTCCAGCCCGATGTAAGCCTGGACGGCGAATCCGGCCCGTGCCGGGTCGAGCGAAGCGCTGAGGCGCACCACCCCTGACGACAGGATCTGGGCGAGACGCCGCCGGATCGTGGGCTCGGACTTTCCGAGTGCGCGGGCGATTTGTGTGCTCATCGCACGTGGATTTTGTCGCAATGCGGCAATGATCTGCTGATCGATCTCGTCAAAATCCTGTTTAGGCATGTGAATCTCAATCACTATGGTCGAAATCACGATGTGAAATTATAAATGTCGATCATATTTGATGAACAATCAATCAAATGCGCCATTTATCTTCAGTATGTTGACGGAATCATTCATCCGCGTACGGTTCGCGGCCGATACGGGCAGGCCAAAAGAGGCGGGCGGATGACAGTGTCCCTGAACAGGCGGAAGTTCCTCACATTGACGGCAGCCGGCGTCGCCGTCGGACCGTTCGTGCACACCAGCCGGGCCAGGGCCGCCCGCGAACTGGTGGTGGTGAGCTGGGGCGGCTCCTACCAGGACGCCCAGCGCGCCGCGCACTTCGCGCCGTTCACGGCCGAGACCGGCATCAACATCGTCGAGATCAGCGAAGGGCCGCGCGTGGCCAAGCTGAAGACCCAGATCGACAGCGGCAGCCTCGAATGGGACGTGATGGACTTCGAGACGTCCGACATGCTCTCCGCCGGCTCCATGGACCTGCTCGAGCCGATCGACACGTCGGTGGTGGACACCTCAACGATACTGCCCGACGCGGTCGACGAGTTCGGCATCGCCAACGTGTCGTGGTCCAAGCTCCTCGGCTTCAATACGGCGAAGTACCCGAACGGGGAGGGCGCGCCGACGGGGTGGGCCGACTTCTGGAACGTCGAGGCGTTCCCCGGCCGCCGCGCGTTGCAGGACCTCGTGAAGCCGAACCTCGAATTCGCGCTCATCGCTGACGGCGTGTCGCTGAACGAGCTCTATCCGCTGGACGTGGAGCGGGCCTTCGCCGCCCTCGACCGGATCCGTCCGCACGTCGACGTGTGGTGGGGCAAGACGGCGCAGGGAATCCAGATCCTGGCCAACGGCGAGGTCGACATGGGGACCGCCCCGAACGGGCGCCTGGAAGCGGCGAAGCGCGACGGCCAAAACGTCGGTTACACCTGGAACGACGGCGCCGTCGATTTCGACTGGTGGTGCGTCGCCAAGGGGGCGCCGAACCGCGACCTAGCGATGGAGTTCATCAACTTCGCCATCGCCGCTGAAGGGCAGGCCAAGCTCGCCTCCATCATCGACTACGGCCCCAGCAACACCGAGGCCTGGTTGCTGATCGATCCGGAGCGGGCCGCCACGCTTCCGACCGCACCGGACAATCTCAAGGCGCAGTTCGTCCTCGGCAACAGCTGGTGGCAGGATAACGAGGCCGACATGCTGCGCCGCTGGCAGATGTGGAAGCTCGGCTAAGACCGAGCACGGCGGGATGATGAAGCTCATGTCCACTGCATGGCGACGCCGGAGCGTCACCACCCTAGCCCTTGCGCTGCCCGCAGTGGCGTTCCTTGCGGTCTTCTTCATCCTGCCCTTCGCCCGCGTCGTCGGCTGGAGCGTCGACGGGTGCGAGGCGGCCGGGCCGACGCTCGCCCACTACGAGGCGCTGGCCTCCACCCCACTCTATCTGCGCGTGGCGCTCTACACGCTGCGCATCAGCCTGATCGTCACGGTGATCACGCTGGTGATAGCCTATCCGGTGTCCTTCCTGCTGACCCGCCTGCGGTCCTGGTTGGCGGCGGCGATCCTCTTCGTTCTGATCCTCCCTTTCTGGATAAGCGCGCTGGTGCGCACCTTCGCCTGGGCAACGCTTCTGCAGCGCAACGGGCCGGTGAACGACCTCCTCATGTGGAGCGGGTTAATCGCCGAACCACTAGATCTGTCGCACGGCACCTTCGCGGTCGTGGTGGCGACCATCCACTGGGTACTGCCGTTCATGGTGCTGTCGCTCTATGCCGGGCTGCGGGCGATCGATCCGGTGCTCCTGCGCGCGGCGAGCGGCCTCGGCGCCCGGCCCGGCCAGACCTTCCGCCGGGTGCTCTTTCCCCTCAGCCTGCCGGCCGTCGTCAGCGGCTGCGGGCTGGTGTTCATTCTCACGGTCGGTTCGTTCGTGACTCCGGTCCTCCTGGGCGGCCTGCGGGACGTGTTCGTCGCGCAGCTCATCGAGATGCTGGTCAACCAGCTCGTCGACTGGCCGGCGGCCGCGGCCCTCACGGTGGCGCTCCTCGTCGTGGTCCTGGTGCTGATGACCGTATTCCGGGCCGCGGGGCGCTCGCCGCTCCATGCCGGATCAAAATAAGGCGGGACCGGCGATGACGTTCCTGATCATCCTGACGGCGCTCGTCCTGGCGTTCGTGATCGCGCCCCTCGTGGTGGTGGTCGTGGTCTCGTTCGGGGTCTCGCAGATGATGGAGTTCCCGCCCCGCGCGTTCTCCCTCGTCTGGTACGAGCGCTACTTCACCAGTGCGGACTGGCTGAACGCGACACGGGTCAGCGTCGAGGTCGGGCTCGGCACGGCACTGCTCGCCACGCTGCTCGGCACGGCCGTGGCGCTGGCCTTCCGGCCGCGCTTCGCCGGCAGCCGGCTCGTCCACGGCGTGATGATCGCGCCGATGGTGGTGCCCTCGATCGTCATCGCGATCGCCGCCTACTTCTTCTTCGTGCCGCTGACGAAGATGGGGCTGCCGCTGCTCGGCAGCCGCCTCGGCCTCATCCTCGCCCATACGGTGCTGGCGATCCCGTTCGTCTTCGTCACCGTACTCGCCTCCGTGCAGGGGCTCGATCCGATGCTGGAGAAAGCCGCTGCGAGCTGCGGCGCCCATCCGCTCCAGGCGTTCCGCCGGGTGACCTTGCCGGTGATCATGCCAGGCGTGGTCTCGGGCGCGATCTTCGCCTTCGTCGCCTCCTTCGACGAGGTGGTCATCGCGCTCTTCCTCAGCGGGGCGCGGGTGCGGACCCTGCCGATCAAGATGTGGGAGGGCGTGCGCTTCGAGATCGATCCGACGGTGCCGGCGGTGGCCACGCTGATGATGGTCCTCTCGCTGGCCGTCATGGCGGTCAGCCAGCTCTTGCGGCGGCGCGCGCGCACCTTCACCGCCTCTCCCTCCCAGGCGGCCGGACACGGCACGGCCGCCCCCAACGTGGCGATGACACGATGACCACTGGCCAATCCCTCGACGTGCGCAGCGTCTCCAAGCGCTTCGGCGACGCGCTGGCGGTCGACGCCGTCAGCTGCGCGGCGCGGACCGGCGAATTCGTCAGCTTCCTGGGGCCGAGCGGGTCCGGCAAGACGACGACGCTCAACATGATCGCTGGCTTCGAGACTCCCGACAGCGGCGACATCCTCGTCGGCGGTGCGTCCCAGACGAGCCTCGCCCCCTACCGGCGCAACATCGGCATGGTGTTCCAGAACTACGCGCTGTTTCCGCATCTGCCGGTCCACCGCAACGTGGCCTTCCCGCTGGAGGTGCGCGGTACGCCGCGGCGCGAGATCCGCACCCGCGTCGCCCGCGCGCTGGAGACCGTGCAGTTGTCGGAAAAGGCCGGACAGCTTCCGCGCCAGCTTTCGGGCGGGCAGCAGCAGCGCGTGGCACTTGCCCGTGCGCTGGTCTACGAGCCTGGCCTCATCCTCATGGACGAGCCGCTCGGCGCGCTGGACAAGCGCCTGCGCATCGACCTGCAGTCCGAGATCAAGCGCATCCAGGCCGCCCTCGGTCTCACTATTATCTACGTCACGCACGACCAGGACGAGGCGGTGACGATGTCGGACCGCATCTGTTTGTTCGACGGCGGGCGGATTGTCGAGACCGGAACGCCGAGCGCCCTCTACGAGACGCCGCGCACCCGCTTCACCGCTGACTTCCTCGGCACGTCGAACCTCATTGGCGGCACGTTCACCCACGACGGGGGCGTGCCGGTGCTAATGGCCGAGGGAGGGGCTGCCCTCCCCGTCGCTGAGCCGCAAGGCTCAGTGCCGAGCGGGACGACGGCGACCCTGTGCATCCGCCCCGAGCGGATCCGCTTCAATCCGCCGGCGGAGAGCGTCGACGCGCACTGGCCAGCCACGATCGAAGAGGCGGTCTATTGCGGCAACCTCACCCGCTACCGGGTGCGCATCGCCGGTGGGATCATCCTCAAGGTCGAGGCCCCCAACGCCGAGGCCGGAGCGGTCGCGGAGGGGCCGATCACGCTCGGCTGGAAGGCCGACGCGGCGCACCTCATTCTCGAATAACCCCATTGCCTGAAGAGCCTGATCCATGTCGACGCCCCCATTCTCGCGCGAGGAATACGCGCGCCGGACGGCCCTCGCCCGCGCCAGCATGTCCACGCGCGGGATCGACGCCCTCGTCCTGCGTAACCCCGAGAACATCTGCTACCTGACCGGCTACGAGACGCCAGGGCACTACAACTTCCACGCCCTCATCGTCATGCCCGACGCTTTCGCGATGGTGGTGCGCCTGTTCGAGTCGCCCAACGTCGAGGAGTATACCAACTTCAAGACGGTGTTCTGCGTGCCGGACGGCATCGTCCCGGTGACGGTCTTGGTCGACGCGCTCAAGACTCTCGGCCTCGCCGACAAGCGGCTGGGGCTGGAGACGGGGATCAACAAGGCGAGCCTCTATTCGCCGGTGTCGGAGCGGGAGATCCTGACGCGCGACCTGCCGCGGGCGAATTTCGTCGACTGCACTGGGATCCTTGCGGCGGCGCGCGTCCTGAAGTCCGACGTCGAGATCGAAGCGCTGCGCACGGCCGTGAACATGGCGGAGATTGCCGTCGACGCCGGGATCGAGGCGATCACGGACGGGTGCACCGAAAACGACATCGCCGCGGCAGTGCTCTACGCGGGGACGAAGGCGGGGTGCGAGTACGTCAGCCTGCCGCCGTTCGTGGCGGCGGGTGAGCGCAGCGCCATCCCGCACGGCACCTGGCGGGGCCGGTCGGTCGCGCGCGGCGAGCACGTCTATTTCGAGGTGTCGGGCGTTCACAAGCGCTACACCGGGCCGGTGATGCGGTGCGCCACGCTGGGCCCGCCGTCCGATCTGATTCAGAAGATGTCGGACGCGATGCTGCGGGCGCTCGACGTGAGCCTCGAGGGGATCCGCCCCGGCATGAGCGGCAAGAGTGCGCACGACCTGATCTACAACGTGGTCGACGAGGCGGGCTTCGGCGGGGACTACTTCACCCACCACGGCGGCTATTCCCTCGGCATCGCATTTCCCCCGGGCTGGGGCGAGGGGCACCTGATGGACATCGGCCCCGGCGAGGAGAAGCCGCTGCAGCCGGGCATGGTGTTCCACATCGTCCCGGTGTCGCTGATCTACGGCACGGCCGGCGTCGGCTTCAGTGCCGTCGTGCAGATCACCGAAACCGGATGTGTGCCGCTGTCACGCTACCCGCGGGCGCTGACCGTGGTGTGAGGCTGAAAGGCCCCTTCCCCTCCCCGGCACGACCTCGTCGCAGGACCGGGCGCGGGCAGCGTCCCAGTAGGGTGGCTCCCTCGGCGTCGCAGTGATCGCACAGGGCATCGAGCACGCGCGCCGGACCGGAGATCAAGAGCTGGCTTTTCGGTTCAGCGTTGCGCCGGCCGGGCTTGTGGGGCGCGTGCCTCCACGGTGAACTGCGCCGCTCCGCCGGGGCTGAAGTGCTGGTCCGATGAGACCTTGATGGCTTCCGTCGTCATACCAGAATGCGGGACCGTGTGGCTGACGCGCGCCGGCAT
>NZ_QHHQ01000020.1 GCF_003258595.1 Acuticoccus sediminis | reverse complement strand
CGCTGATCTCCTCATCCGAAGACCAGCAGGTCCCTTCCGTAGCTTACAGCCCTGTCCGATTTTTCGGGAGCACCTCAGTGGGACGCATCGAACGCTCCCTGTTCCTCCTGCGATGGATCGCCGACGCCGACCTCCAGCGCCGCGCACAGCTCGGCATCAACAAGGGCGAGGCTCATCACGCCCTCAAGCGCGCCATTGCCTTCGGACGACGCGGCGAAATCCGTGACCGGTCCGCCGAAGGCCAGCACCACCGCATGGCCGGCCTCAACCTCGTCACCGCCGCCATCATTCACTGGAACACCCGCCAACTCGGCCAAATCGTCGCCAACCGCACAGCCGCCGGACAGCCGCCTGACCCCAAACTCCTGCCGCACGTCTCTCCCCTCGGTTGGGAGCACGTACACCTCACCGGCGAATATCGATGGCCCGCTCACGATCCTTAGCGTGGCAGACCGCCCCCTCCCGCAAACGACCCCAATATCATCTGGGCGACCGACTTCCGCGAGGAGGTCCAGACGTCCACCCAGGGCGGCGGCAAGGGTGGAGAGCCCAAGGTCAAGACGACCGAGTATCTTTACTACGTCTCGTTCGCCGTGGCGCTGTGCGAGGGACCGATCACCGGCATCGGCCGGATTTGGGCCGAAGGCAAGCTGATGGACCTCGCTGGTGTCACCTGGCGCTGGTACCCGGGCGACGAGACGCAGGAGGCAGATCCGTTCATCGCGACCACGATGGGCGCCGAGCCGACCCCGGCCTACCGCGGCACCGCCTACGTCGTGTTCGAGGAACTGGCGCTGGACCGCTATGGCAACCGTCTGCCGCAGCTTTCATTCGAGGTGTTCCGGCCCATCGCCGATCCCGATACAGCCGAGGGCTGCGTCGAGGCGGTCACGCTCATCCCGGCGTCGGGCGAGTTCACCTACGCGACCCAGCCGATCCGCACGGGCGGAGACGGCGAGACCGTCGCCGAGAATCTGAACGCCCTTACCGATACGGCCGATAGCGTCGTCGCGTTGAACAGTCTGCAGGCGATGGTCGCCCGCTGATTGCCGCGCACGCGAAGCCCTGGCCAGGCCGGATGGCAGTCTGGCGCAGTCCCGCCTCGGACGGGTTCGAGCTCGTCACGACGTTCGGGCGTCGGGCGCGCATGGGCGTACTTGTCGACGATCTCTATCCGGGTCCGACGTCGCGATTCGACCGCGGCAACGTGCTCGTGGTCGATCTGCGCTCTGGCTCGATAGAGGGCGTGACGGACATCGCGCTGTTCGGCGGTGCCAACGCGCTCGGCGTCGAGGCGTCGCCGGGTGTCTGGGAGATCATCCAAGCGGCGGACGCTGAGCTTATAGCGCCCGGGCGCTACCGGTTGACGCGGCTGCTGCGCGGCCAGCGTGGGACAGAGACCTCTGTGGGCTCTCCTGCACTGGCCGGATCACGCGTCATAGTGCTCGACGCCAATCTCGCCGCGCTTCCGCTCGGCGAGGCCGACATCGGCCTGCCGTGGAACTGGCGCATCGGTCCGGCAAGCCGTACGCCGAGCGACGAGACCTTTGTCGCGAGACCCTTCACGCCGTCCGGCCTCGGGCTCCGGCCGTTCTCGGTATGCCAAGTCGAGCAGCCTTGGCGGACGGCGCGGACGCCGGGCGACCTGACGATCCGATGGACGCGCCGCTCGCGCGCACTCGCCGCTGACAGCTGGACCGGTGTCGACGTTCCGCTCGCCGAGGAGACCGAGCGATATGAGATCGAGATCCGCGACGGTGCCGCGGTGAAACGGACGCTGACGACGGCCTCGACCAGCGTCGTCTACTCGGCTGCACAGCAGACCGCCGACTGGGGCGCTCTGCTCGGTCCCGGCGACAGCCTCGATGTCCGCATTTTCCTGCTGTCGGCCATCGTCGGCCGCGGTGCCCCGACATCCATAACGCTGTTCTTCTGAAGGCTCATGTCCGACACCTCGACCCATCTCCTGCTGCCCTACCTCCTGGCGGCGCAGGCGCAGAAACACGTCACCCACAACGAGGCTCTGCGTCTGCTCGACGGGCTCGTCCAGCTCTCGATTCTCGATCGGGATCTTGCCGATCCTCCTGGCAGCCCGAGTGATGGTGACCGCTACATCGTTGCAAGCGGGAGTAGCGGCGCCTGGAGCGGTTGGGACGCCAACGTGGCGTACTACGTCGACGGGGCATGGATGCGCCTCGTACCACGTGCGGGGTGGCGTGCGTGGGTCGAGGACGAAGGGGTGCTGCTCGTCTTCGACGGGTCCAGCTGGGTCACCACGACACCGGCCGAACTGCAGGCGCTCACGCGGCTGGGTGTTGGCACCACCGCGGACGCCGCAAACCCGTTCTCGGCGAAGCTGAACGCGGCGCTCTGGACCGCCCTGACGGACGCCGAGGGTGGCGACGGTGCGCTGCGCATCACGCTCAACAAGGAGAGCGCGGCAGACACCCTCGCGCTTCTCCTGCAATCCGGCTTCTCCGGCCGAGCTGAGCTCGGTCTCGTGGGCTCCGACGATCTGACGCTCAAGGTGAGAGCCGACGGGAGCAGCTGGCATGAGGCGCTGACCGTCGACCGGGCCTCCGGGATCGTCAGCGAGCCAAGCCGGCCGCGGTTCAAGGCGTACACGAACTACGACAACTACGTCCCGCTCACGACGTGGACGAAGATCGCCATCAACGCCACCGAGGCGAACGACCAAAACGTCTTCGATGCCGGCGCCAACGTCTTCACCGCGCCCGCGGACGGGACTTACCTCCTTGGCGCCTCGTTGCTCTACAAGGTCAACGGCAGCCTCTCCTCGCGGATGCGCGGGCGGCTCGTCCTCAACGGCGCGACCGAAATCCGCGGCTCGCTCGGCGAGATCTCTGGGACGCACGTCTCGAACGCCACCGCGATCTGGCTGCAGACGATGGTGCCGCTGGCCGCCGGCGATACCGTCGAGCTGCAGGGCTATTTCCGCGGCGCCGACGGATACGTCGCCGCCGACCACACCAGCTTCTGGGGCACCAAGATAGGATGAGAGGGCAGGCTCACGACCATGCCGACGACACGCACACCCGACCACATCACACTGCCGAAGCCTGAGTTCGAGTAGCTTCTCGAAACCGCCGCCGAGAAGGGCGCGAAGCGCGCGCTCATCGACGTCGGCCTCGAAGGTGAGACCGCCGCGGCGGACGTTCGCGATCTCCGCTCGCTCCTCGATGCGATCAAGGTGGTCCGCAACACGGCCCTTCAGACCGCGGTGCATGTGATCGTCACCGCGATCCTGCTCCTCATGGTCCTCGGCGCCGCGATCAAGCTGAAGCTGTTCGGCGACGGCGGCTGACCACTCTCCACCTCGTCATCGTCCACTAAGCCCGCCCTGTGTGGGCTCTTTTGTTTTGGAGGTCCCTATGACGCCCAAATGGTATCAGCTCGCCACCGCCGAGCTGGGCCAGCAGGAGATCCGCGGCGCGAGGCACAATCCGCGGATCGTCAGCTACCAGCAGGCGACCGGCCTGCGCGCCACCGACGACGAGACCGCGTGGTGCGGCTCGTTCGTCGCCTGGTGCCTGCGCGAGGCCGGCGTCCGCTACGATGTTGCCCGCGCGGCAGCCGGTCGGTCTTGGCTGAGCTGGGGTCGCAAGCTGGACAAGCCGACCATCGGATGCGTCGTCGTGTTCTGGCGCGGCAAGCGCGATGGCTGGCAGGGCCACGTCGGCTTCTACGCCGGCCGTGCGAAAAACGGCGACATCCTCGTCCTCGGCGGCAACCAGGGCGACGCGGTCAGCATCCGGCCATACTCGGCGAGCCAGCTGCTCGGCTTTTGCTGGCCGAGTGACGTCGCGCTGCCGCCCGACATCGAGCCGCTGGCGAAGTCCGGAGTTGTGCAAGGCACCACCATCGCCGTCGCCAGCGGCGGGGCGATCGTTGCTGAGAGCCTACCGGCGCTCGTGACCGAACTCGAACGCGCCGATCGGCACCTGCAGGCGGGCACCATCTTTGGCATTGCCATCGGGGTGCTGATCGTCGCCGGTGGCGGGTACGCGCTCTGGCGGCGGGTGAAGGCCGGTCGGCAGCTCGGCGAGGAGGTCATGTGATGGCATGGCTTCTCGCACTGCCGAGGGTGCGGAGGCTCGGCATGTACGTCGCCGCTGTCGGCGCTTCCCTCGCGGCGCTCGCCGCGCTGCGTCGCTCGGGCGAGCGCAGCGGGCGTCTCCAGGAACAACTCGAACAGGAACGGGAGGTGTCCGATGCACGGCAGCGGATGTTGGATGCGTCGCGCGATCGTCCTCGCGGGCGTGATGATCTCGCTCGGCGCATGCGCGACGGCGAGTTCTGAGCACGGTGTCGCGTGCGTGCCGGTGCCGGAGTATCGGCAAGAGTTCCTGAACCGGGCGGCGGATGAGACCGAGCGGCTTCCGGAGGAGACGGCGATTGTAGTCTTGCTGGAGGACTACGCAGCTATGCGTGCGCAGGGCGACGCTTGTGCACGGCGATCATCATGATGAGGCGACCGGCGGCGATCATCGGGCTGCCGAGACAGCCCGATCCTTCTGGCAGGTCACGGCCTGTCGGCGCCAGTCGCCGATGGCGGCGACGATCGCGTCGAGGCCGTCCATCAGGGCAGCGGGTCCGGGTTGGAGGATCAGCGGCGACGTGATCTCGCATATAAAGCCGTTCGCCACGGCCGGGATCGCCTCCCAGCCGGTCCGTGCCGCGATCCGCCCCGGCCGGACCTTCTTGCCGCACCAGGATGCGAGGATGAGGTCTGGCGCGGTCGCGACGACCTCGTCGCTCGTGGCGATGCGGTCCTTCGCGGACTGCGCACCGCGGCGGTCGGCGAAGACGTCGCTGCCGCCTGCGATCTCGATCAACTCCGAGACCCAGCCAATGCCGGCGATCATCGGCTCGTCCCACTCCTCGAAATAGACCCTGGGGCGCGGCTCCTCTGCCGCCGCGGCGACCATCGCCAGCCGTTCGCACAACACCGACGCCAGTGCGGCGGCATCCTCGCCGACGCCGACCAGCGCTCCCAGCATCTTGATCATCGCGAGGATGCCCGCGACGTCGCGCTGATTGAAGGCGTGTACGGGCGATGCCTTCGCGGATCAGCGAGGCCGCGATGTCGGCCTGAAGGTCACAGAAGGCCAACACCAGATCGGGTTGGAGCGCGATGATCTTCGCCGTGTCGGCCGAGGTGAAGGCGGAGACGCGTGGCTTCTCGCGCCGCACCCGTGGGGGGCGGACGGCGTAGCCGGATACGCCGACGATGCGGTCCTCCTCGCCGAGCAGATAAAGGGTCTCGACGGCTTCTTCGGTCAGGCAGACGATGCGCTCGGGCGGGAAGCGCCGGCTCATCGCGCGGCAACGAGCCACGCGCGGCGCAGGTCCGGGATCGCGAGAGAGAGGGCGAACAGGACCGCGAAAGCCAGAGCGTTGATGCCGAAGAGCGAAGCGACGACGTCAGCCTAGAAGGCGTCCGGATGCGACGGCAGCACGAGGCGGGCGGCGAACACGGTGCTCTGCTGTGCAGCGAACGCCCCGATCAGCGCCGCGGGCAGCAGCAAGGCCCCTCGCGTCGAGCGCGTGGCGAAGTGCGCAGCAACCGTCGCCGCCGCGGCCGAGACGCCGAGGGCGATGCCCCAACCGATGCTGTCGGCGGTGACCGGGTAGCCTTGCACGCCGTAGCCGAGGACCTGATTCATCGCCCAGGCGAGTAGGCTGGCCGCAACCGCCCTGCGGAGGCCGATGATCACCGCCGCCATCGCGGCGAGGCCTGCGAACGGCATCGCGCAGGCGAGCGCCAGGGAGAACAGGACGCCCGTAAGCGCAAGCATGGGCGGGACGAGGCTTGGCGGCACGACGATCCTCGAGCGATCAGCTCGTTCGGTATCCGCTCCCTCGGGACCGAGAGGTGAAACGGGCCGCGTGATCGGGTTGCGCCGAACGTTGCCACCGGGGCTCAGGAGCGTCCAGCCCTGGACCGCGGCGGCGGCGGAACGACGGGTTTGCACATCGGCGCACCGACTGCTCCTCGGTGTTGCGAGGAGAGCGTGGACGGCCTGGATCGAGGGCTGGACGGTCATTGATCGTTAAACCCTCCCGGCACAACACAAGCGTGAGGATCGGCCGACTTCTCTCATCAGCCGAGGCCGAAGACCTTTTCCTCAAGCGAGCCCGACTTGCGGTCGGCGGCCGTGTCGACGCGATCGAGCCGGTCCTCGGTCACGACCCGCTCGTATGGTTCTGACTCGTTCCGGATGCGGTACTGAAGCGCGTCGCCAACGGGGGGCAGCACGCGCGTGATCCTGAATACTTCCGCGGAGCCGGGCGGACGGTCGAGTCGGTTTCTGAAGCGGACGATCTGACCGACCTCGAACATGTGGGGTTCGGCGTCATCCCGGACTGGACGCATGGAAGCTCCTTGCCGGCGCTCTCCGCGCGCTCGACCGTGTGAGAATTGGATGAGGTTGGCATCGCCTACGAAGGCAAGCCGTGCCGTCCGTGCCTCGGCCACACGTGCAGCGAGCACGCTCCGGCGGAGATGCAGCAAAGGCAGGGAAAGAAGGATGTCCCCGGGCTCAACCGTTCGACCATTCCAACACAAACGTATGACTTCGCAAGCGCAACACAATGGGCTGCCCGCAAAAAGGTGGGGCGTCGCTCGAAGAACCGTCTGGCCGAGCTGAGTCGGGCGTCTAAGAGAGACAGGGGGCGGCATGGCCGGCCACCACGCCGGGCTCCATCGGGAACCTTTCTCCTCCGCACCCCATTCCAGTCTGCTGCTCAGATGTTAATCGACCGGTAAATCCGGCCCCCCGGGTGGCTCGCGCGAACTCTCCGCACCGCACTCGGCTGGACGACCGGTATCCGAAGACGCCTCCGACAGCTTTCAAGCCGCATCCGCAGGCCGCGGATTCTCTCACTCGTTGAAAGGACAGCACATGACCGACGTGGCCGCCACGACAGGGGCAACCACCGGAAGGGATCCGCCCACGCACGGAACCGTTTCAGAGGACGCCCACACCATCATGATCCACAGCGTTTCGTGGGGCGCAATCTTCGCGGGCGTCGTCGTCGCCCTCGTGGTCCAGATTCTCCTGTCCATGCTGGGTGCCGGGATCGGGTTCGCGACGATCGGGGCCGCCGCCGCGCCTGGCCCGTCCACGTTCTCCATCTCCGGCGGCATCTGGGTCGTCGTCTCGGCGATCATCGCGACGTTCGTCGGCGGGTACATCGCCGCACGTCTCTCGGGCCGCACCACGGCGACCACGGGCGCGCTTCACGGACTGACCGCCTGGGCATTCAGCACGCTCGTCGTCCTCTATCTTCTGACGAGCTCGGTGGGTAGCATCGTCGGCGGCGCGTTCAGCGGGATCGCCACCTTCGCCGGCGGGGTCGGGCAGACGGTGGTGGAGACCGCTCAGCCCGCAGTCTCGGCCATCGACCCCATGGCGACCATCGAGCGTCAGGTCAGGGCGACGGGCGGCGATCCCGAGGCGCTCGAGCAATCCGCAGTGAATGCGCTCCGCGCCCTCGTCTCCGGCGCGGGGAATACCGAAGCGACCCGTGCCGAGGCCGCCGAGGCGCTGGCGAACGCCCGCGGCATCCCGGTCGCCGAGGCCTCGCGGCAGGTCGACGAGATCGAGGCCGCATACCAGCGCACCGTGGACCGCACGGCGGAGGCGGCGGCACGGGCGGCCGATGCGACGGCGGACGTCGTCTCGACGGGGGCGCTCCTCGCCTTCGCCGGACTGGTCCTGGGCGCCATCGCGGGCTGGCTCGGCGGCCGGTCGGGCGTCGTGCATCCGGTCCTCGCCGATCGACTGGCACCGGCGCGGCACCGGCGCGGTTAAGCCGCGGAGGAGCGACCGTCCGCGAGGGCCGGGGCAGTTCGCTCCGGCCTTCTCGGACCACTGTCATCCCCGGGCAAGTCGGGACGGAAGCCCCATGGGATCTGTTCCGACCGTGATCTTCCCCCGGCGGCATGCGCGCCAGTGATCTCTAGCCTAATGCGCTGTCCGTTCCGATAGAGGAGAATTTTTCGGCGAAATGTATGGATCCGAGCCCCATCACGTGTTGCTCGCGGCCACCGGGCTCGCGCTCCTCGCTGCCTACGCATTCCCGCGTCTCGTATTCGCGCGCCCCCCGTCCTCGTCGTGGCTCCTCATGGTTCTCGGGCTGCTCGCCTTCGCCTTCGTTCCGGGCATGCCCGGGGCGCTAAATCCCGTGAGCGCGCCGCTTGCCTGGGAGGTGGTCAGTGAGATCGTCGTGATCGTCGTCTTGTTCTCGACGGGGCTGCGCATCGACAGGATCCGCGGCGTGAGGCTCTGGTCCCCAACCGTTCGTCTCCTTGCGATTGCGATGCCGCTGACCATCGCCGCCGTCACCTTCCTCGGTTGGTCGCTCGCGGGGATGACGGTGGCGGGCGCGATCCTACTCGGCGCAGCGCTGGCGCCGACCGATCCCGTCCTCGCCGGCGACGTCCAGGTGGGACCGCCACTCGAAGGGGGAGAGCATCCGGTCCGGTTCGCGCTCACGACGGAGGCCGGCCTGAACGACGGGCTGGCCTTCCCGTTTGTCCATCTCGGCCTTCTGGTCGCGGCACTGGGGCTCGATCCGGGGGTCTGGCTGACCGATTGGCTCTGGCGGGATGTTGTCTACCGGGGCGCCGTGGGCGCGCTCGGCGGGGCGGCGATGGGGTGGGGCATCGGCCGGCTCCTTTTCGGCAGACGTCGGCGCACCCTCGAAGGTGTGTCGGGCATCGTCGCACTAGCCGGCGTTCTCCTCACATACGGTCTCGTCGAGATCGTCGAGGGATACGGGTTCATCGCGGCGTTCGTCGCCGGGTTGGTGTGTCGGAACGTCGAGCGCGACAACGCCTTCCATCGCCGGCTTCACGCCTTCTCTGAGGCTCTGGAGGAGGCGTTGACGGGCCTCCTCCTGATCTTCCTCGGCGGTGCACTGCCCGCCCTGTGGCCCGCGCTCGACTGGCAAGGCTGCCTGATCGGCCTCGCGCTACTTCTCATCATCCGCCCGCTCGCGGGCTGGGTCGCGCTGTGGCGGTCGCCGCTTGGCGGGCGGGAGCGCGCCGTCGTCGCCTTCTATGGCGTGCGGGGTATCGGGTCGGTCTACTATCTCGGCTATGCGTCGGGGCGGATGGAGTTTGTCAACGCGGGCCAGATTTGGGCGCTGGTGGCGTTCACCATCTTCGCGTCCACGCTCCTTCACGGGGCGACCGCCCGCTTCGTCGTCGACCGGGTCGTCGGCGCCCGCTCGACGCCTCCCTGATCCCCGCGCCCGGGACCGGGTTTCCGGCGCGCGGGACGAGCAGGACCGTCAGCCGGTGCGCAGCACCGCGACCTCCACCTCCATCGACGTTTGCGTTGCGCCGTCGAGGGTGCGGAAGGTGCCGCTGACGGGAACCGCTTGCGCAGGCTTGCGCGTCGTCGCCACACGCACGAGGCTTCGGCTTGCGACGATCTGGTTGGTCGGGTCGAACTCGACCCACCCGGCCCCCGGCAAGAAGACGTCAGCCCAGGCGTGCGTTGCGCCGCCGCCGGTCATAGTCTGGGCGTCCGACGCGTCACCAGCGGGGTCGTGGAGGTATCCGGTAACGAAACGCGCCGCGTAGCCGAGCGATCGCGCTGCCTCCATGAACAGGAAGGCGAAGTCTCGGCAGGAGCCGCTTCCCGCGGCGAGGGTCTCGGCCGGGGACTGCACCCCCATTGCCTCCCGCCGGCGATAGACGAAGCTGCGGTAGACCGCGCTCGACAGAGCCTCCAGCACCTCGGCGCTTCCCTCCGGCAGTTCCGGCAGGACCGCATCCACCCAAGCCCTGACCGCCTCGGTCTCGCTTGGCCGGTCAATCGCGATGAGGGAGGCGAGGTCGAACGCCTCGTCCGGCTCGTAGCGCGGAGGGTATGCGCCCGCCCGGCGGCCGATCCGCGGCAGCGGATCGTCGAGGGCGTATCGCCGCAGCCGCAATTCGCTGGCGATCACAAGTTCCGTTGCCGGCTCGTGGAACGTCAGCCGCGCCACGGAGTTACCAAACGTGTCGTAGGCCCAACCGACGTCCGCCGGCGGGGAGACGGCCAGACTCGATCCCAAAATTCGCATGTCGTGACCGTCACGGGGTCTGAGCATCAGGTCGTGCGGTCCAAATTCCACGGGGCGATCGTAAGCATACACCGTCCTGTGAGAGATCATCAGCACACTCACGAACGTTTTTCCATATCAATCGCCCTTTAATATCCAGTTATTGTCACTATATCTGTAGTGTTAGTGAAATTTACAATGCTCAGATTGCAGAATTTACTAGTTCTGTGCAAGTTCTGTGGGAGCGTGTGGAAAGGTGGCAATGTTAATTCGCTTCGGATTCGAGATCGCATTGAAATGCAAGACGCCCACGACGCTCATTCTCGGCCTGTCACCGCACTCGACCTTTAACGGCCGCATCATCGGCTCCGACCGTCTGGTCGTTGAGCCGGATCTTCCGATGGGCGAAATCATCGATCCGTTCGGCAACAGGCTGGTCCGGCTGAGGGCCCCCACCGGTCCGCTCACGCTGAATGCGGACTGCGTGGTGGAGATCGAGGGCGAGCCCGACCCGTTTAACTGGAACGCGCAGCAGGTCGAGGTGGCGGATCTGCCGCCCGAAACGCTGCCGTACCTGATGGCGAGCCGCTACTGCGAGTCGGACGTCCTGCGCGATGAGGCCTGGCGCCTGTTCGGCAACACGCCGATGGGCTGGGAACGCGTGCAGGCAATCTCCAACTTCGTGCACAATCATCTGACGTTCGGCTACGGCTTCGGCCGCGCGACCAAGACGGCGGCGGACGCGTTCAAGGAGCGCACCGGCGTCTGCCGGGATTTCGCGCATCTCATGATCGCGCTCTGCCGCGCCATGAGCATCCCGGCGCGATACGCGAGCGGCTACCTGGGCGACATCGGCGTTCCGCCGTCGGGGCCGGGCGACTTCAGCGCCTGGACCGAGGTCTATCTGGGCGATCGCTGGTACACCTTCGACGCGCGCCACAACACGCCCCGCATCGGACGTATTCTGATGGTTCGCGGCAGGGATGCGGCGGACGGCGCCATGATGACCACATTCGGGGCCTACGATCTCGAGCTGTTCAGGGTGTGGACGGACGAGGTCGAGGCTCGGAGCGACGATGACCTCAGAGAGCTCCTCCGTCGTCAGCCGGAGGCCGAGGCGCTGACGCTGGCACCGGTATGAGCGGGTGAGCGGGGACCTCCCACGCCCCGCATACAAAGCCGGCTGCCTTTCGGACGCCAAGCGGCGACCTGGCGCCCGCCGGACCGTCGTTCGCTTCCGATCCCGAGTGGCGAAGAACTGCGTCGCGCTCGACCATGAGCGATCGTGGCAGTCCGGAGCACCAGCTCAGATTTCGGCGAATGATTTGCGCTGCCGGGCCGGGCGCGAACAGCACCAGAGGGTGGCGGTAGGCGCGGTATGCGAACCGGCCCACGCGCCGCTGGCGCGGTACTCAGCAACGCTGAGGGTTTCCGCGCCTACCTGATGCCTTTGACGCTCGCGGTCCTTCTGTTTCTTCGTCTTCACGCCGGTCTGCCGGGCGATGCGCGATTAGGCTTGCCGCACGCGATGTCCGCGACCATCGTCAAGCTCGCGCTGCGGTCGGGCGTTCTCGTTTCAATTGTGGTGCGCGCTCTCCGCTTACGACGCCCGTGGAGGATGCACCGAGGACTCTTGCAGAGCTGCAGGGATGCCGGGGGCGATCTTGTTCGGCGTCGGCGCGTTCGCTTTCAACTTCATTCCCTACCTCGGCGCCGTCGCCGGCGTGCTCATCGCCACGCTCGTCGCGCTGGTCACGATGGACGGCATCCTCGTTCCGATCCTCGTCGGCTCGACCTACCTCGCTTTGACGTCAGCCGAAGGCCAGCTCGTCACACCCTATCTCGTCTCGCAGCGGCTGAGCTTGAACACTGTCATCGTCTTCATCGCCGTCGCGCTCTTCGCGTGGCTCTGGTCTGTCGTTGGAATGATCGTCGCGATGCCGCTCCTCGTCGCGCTCAACGTCATCTGTCACACAGTCCCAGGCATGGCGGGACTTGGCTCGTTCTTATCCGGCAGCGAATCTGAGGAGACGAACGTCAGCTCATCCGAGCACCAAGATTTGAAAGGACCACCCTGTGTCTGAAAGACGTGAGTTATACCGAAGTCCCGACGGGGACGCTTGGTTTCTGGGCCGCGAGCCGAGTAACGGGCAGGCCTTCGTCATTCATCAGCCGAACGCGCCGTCTGGCGGTCGGCTGTCACACATTGATCTGCGAAGCTTCCTCAAGGAAGGGACAGACGGCCCCGAACATCGCGCACTGTTGCGGCTGATTGCGACACTTGTCGACGTTCCTCCGTATGCGGAACGTGCCGATGCATGCGAGCCGGAGCACCTTGCCGGGCGCCGTCCGGCCGATCCCGCGGAGCCCGGACAGGACTAGGCTCGCGCGTCCGGAGCAAGGAAGAAGCGGACCATTGCGGCGGAGCTGTCGGGCCCGGTCGGGTCGGTGTAGGAGCCGGCCTCTGATCCCCCTGCCCAGGCGTGCCCCATCCCCTCGACCATCCGCATCTCTGCGACGATGATGTCGCCCTCGAAGAGCTGGTGAACGAACTCCGATCGCCCGCTTGAGGAACTGTCTACGCGTCCGACGCGTCGCTGGAGACAAGGCGAAGCGTCTGCCATCGCGTCGAAGATGGTGGCGGCGTTGCTCGGGGCGACGGTCTTGTCGGCGGTGCCGTGGACGATGATGAGCCGCGTCCGCGCGGCCGTCAGCGGCGCAGCTCGCAGTGGACCGCCGCTACCAGCCATTGCCGAGAATGCCGACATCATATCGGTGGCAGCGCCGTAGCCGAGCCCGGAATGGATCCCGGCCGCAGCGTACGGTTCCGGATAGGTCGCCGCCACCACCGCCGCCATCGCACCGCCGGCCGACAGTCCGGCAACAAAGACGCGGCCGGAGGGGATGGCGAACTCGTCCAGCAGCGCCATCGTCAGACCTGCAATGATGGCGGGCTCGCCATCGTCGCGGCGCTGATGGTCAGGGTCGAACCAGTTCCAGCACCCTGACATGTTGGCGCGTCGAGTTTGGCCCGGGTATGCGACGAGGAGCCCGTGCGCCGCCGCGAGGCGGTTCATTTCCGTTCCCGCGGCGAAGTCGTCCGGATCCTGGTTACAGCCGTGCAGCATAACGACGAGGCCGTTCGGCGCGCCCGACTTCGTTTGCGGGACAAAGAGGCGGTAGTCGCGGCTCCCCGCCCGACCTTTGAAAGTGCGCGAGATGAACCTCGCATCGGTCGGCGCCCCTGGCGTAGCGGGGACAATGGGGGCGGAGTTCTGAACCGGGCGTGCATTGAGCGTCTTGACGACCGTGCCGAGCGGGTGGCTCAGCCGGCCGGACGTCCGCGACACGCCGCTCGGGGTGCGCAACGTTGCAAGCCCCGGCATGGCGGAGGGGTCACGCGCGGGGACGCTGTCAGATGCCATGGGCCTGGCAGCTTTATGGGGAGTGACAGCGTCCGTCCCGTCGCCGAGATTAAGAGCGGAGCGGATAATGGACGTCGCCTGATGAGGCTGTCCGTCGCGCACGGCGGCAGTC
The DNA here is from genome assembly GCF_003258595.1 of Acuticoccus sediminis. NCBI lineage: Bacteria > Pseudomonadati > Pseudomonadota > Alphaproteobacteria > Hyphomicrobiales > Amorphaceae > Acuticoccus > Acuticoccus sediminis. The sequence continues at coordinate 4,482 of NZ_QHHQ01000020.1, read as the reverse complement.
GCCCGACGCATGGCCGAGGCAAAGTGTTCGTTCATGAGTGTCCTTCACCGACCATGGGCCTGCAATGCGAGGTTCTCGTCAGACGATGCGGTCGGCAATTGCCGCCTTCACCTCCCGGCTTGCCTGGAGCGACCCGAGCACGGTGATGGAAGCGATGGTCGCGGCGGCGAGTTCCGGCGTAACGTCGGCTGCGATCCGCATCAGCCCGACGACCTTGATGTGAAGCCGCTCCCCTGCCGCGCGCGCCGCCTCCAGCTCTTGTGCCGTAACGTCGCGAAGGCCGAGATCGAGCATGTGGCGGTCGATGGCCCGCTCGACTTCACCAGCGTGCCCCGTGATCTGGTTGCGGATGGCGGTGCGGATGAAATCGGTGCGGTTCTGGTAGAAGCCTTCCTGGACAAGGAGGTCGATCCGGCCGAGGTCGACCGGGCCAAGATTGATGGTGATCTTCTCGGTCTCCACCGCACCCTCCGGCCACCAAGACCATCCACATGGATGGTATATGGAAGGATCAGACTGATTTGCAAGATTGGGTTTAGGCTGTCCCGCGAGTTGCGGCTGCGTGGCGACGGCGAGGGTACACGCCGTTCGCATCGGCGACGGCGTGGCTGATTCACGTTCGCCGCCCGGCGCGCGAGACGCCCTCGAACAGGGCGCGTCGCACGATCCGGTGCGACGCCCGCGGAGGTGTCGGTGGACGTCCGCCTTCAATGCCCCGGTCGGCCGGCAACGGTCATGCAGCGGTCAGCGGGAGTGGCAGCATTGCATTTCATGCCGAAGGTCTCGGCTGTCAGGCGCGTAGCTCGATGGTGAATGTCGCGCCAACTCCTGGGATTCCGCCGACCAGGATCGTCCACCACGGGCGGCCTCGAGCTCGTTCGGTATGGGCTCGACGATCCACTCCGAGGTCTGGCGCGCCATGTGATTGATCAGCGTCCGCGTCGCCAAAACGAAAAAGGAGAGCCGGTTGGCCCTCCTTTCGCGGCGTCAGTGCGCGGATGCGTCAGTCAGCGAGTTGAAGGTTCGCGGCCGACTCGCGTCCATCACGACCACGTTCGACCTCGAAGGTCACCTTCTGACCCTCGCCGACGCTGCTGAGGCCGGCCCGCTCCACTGCGGAGACATGCAGGAAGATATCGCGCGAACCCGTCTCCGGCTGGATGAAGCCGAAGCCCTTTTGAGAATTGAACCACTTCACGGTGCCGTTGGCCATCGTGGCCTCCATCGGAAAGTGCTGCCCGCGACATGCGGCAGCCTGGCTGCTGTCAGAGCAAAAATCGGGACTGAAGCCGGATGGAGACAGTTTTCGACTATGGTAACTTAGCAATTCTAATATAAGATGATCGCCACGCGATCGCAAGAGACGTTTTCATTCGAATGGGCGGCAGCCAAACTGCACGGAATTCCTGTCGATTTTCGCTCCGAATGCCATAAAAATTGCTCATACAAGCAGGGTGCATTGAGTTTCGTTTTGAAGGCCCTAATTATTACGACGCACGAATAAATATCGACGGCGTGCCGCTTTTCTCGAATTCATCCCAGTCGTCCGCGGTAGCTGCTTGTTCGGTCGCGCCTTAGAGGCTGCGTCCGACGTAGCAGAACAAAGGAAATCGTATGGCCAAAGGCCAGAAGCGAACAGATACGACCCCGAAGTCCGGTAACAACGTGGCTAAGAAAGCCAAGAAGGCGGCGGGCCCGAAGTATCTTCGTGATGCCATGACCAACACCCCGAACGCCACTACGCTGACTGCCAAGAGCAAGGTATCGCGCGGGAGCAAAGCATGAGCGGCGATCGGCGGACCGATCCGGCGGACGTCATGACCGAAGAAGATTTTGGGTTGCCCACGGACATTTTCGTCTCCCGCCGCGCCAATTCGAAGCGTGGCGGTCTCCATTACCACAGATTTGCGACTGCCGCTGAGGCTATCGAGTTCGCTCTCGAGAACTATTCGTCCGCTCGCCCCGATGACCTTGTCATGTCTGTCGACGACAAGCGATTCAATTTGGCCGCTGTGAAGGTCATGCATCGTCGCGCTCGCACCCTCGCCATCCTGGCGGATGCGGGGTCGTCTTGAAAAATAGGATCTCCACGGCTGGCGGATCGATAGAGACCTCTCATACGGGCGGTGATGCACCGGCGACCCGCGGCGGGTCGCCACGTCCTACGAGCGACAGATCGGCTTCCGAAGATCCGCGGGCGCTGGGCCAGGCGCTGAAGGCGTATGCGAGACCCGACGTCCGACGAAGCCTGTTCGAGGTCGCGGTCTCGATCCTTCCCTTCGCCGGCCTCTGGGTGGCCATGTGGCTGGCGCTATCCACTGTCGGCTACGGCCTGACACTTCTGCTTGCCCTGCCGGCGGCCGGTTTCCTCGTGCGCCTCTTTCTGATTCAGCACGACTGCGGCCATGGGTCTGTCTTCAACAGGCAATCCCTCAATGATTGGCTGGGCCGGGCGCTCGGCGTGGTGACACTGACGCCGTACGACCATTGGCGCCGCACGCACGCGCTCCATCACGCCGGATCGGGCAATCTCGATCGCCGCGGCATCGGGGATGTCGAGACGCTGACCGTTCGTGAATACTTGGCGCGGAGCCGGTGGGGACGGCTCCGCTATCGCCTCTACCGACACCCGCTCATCCTGTTCGGTGTCGGACCGTTCTTCGTCTTTCTGCTGCATCATCGGCTCCCGATCGGCTTCATGCGCGGTGGGCGCATGCACTGGACGAGCACGATGGCGACGAACCTCGCCATCGTCGCTGCCGTCGCCGCGATGGCATGGGTCGTCGGCATCGTGCCGTTCCTGATGATCCACCTGCCGATCGTCCTCCTGGCCTCCGCGGCCGGCGTATGGCTGTTCTACGTCCAGCACCAGTTCGAAGAGACCCATTGGGACGCGTCCGATCGCTGGAAGCATCCGACTGCCGCGCTGCACGGCAGCTCGCATTACGACCTTCCTGCAGTCCTGCGATGGGTCACGGCGAACATCGGGATCCATCACGTGCATCACCTTTCCAGTCGCATTCCGCACTACCGGCTGCCTGAGGTCCTGCGCGACTTTCCGCAGCTTCGTGAGGTAAACCGCCTCACATTCACGGACAGCCTCAGGTGTGTCCGCCTGATGCTGTGGGACGAATACGACCGGCGCCTGGTGGCTTTGCGATCTCTTCGTCGCGGCCCGGCGATGTCGTGATTGCCGAGGGCGCTGGTTCTACGCCCGCGATCCCGCGCTTGATCGTGACTGCCTCGCACAAAAAGGGGACTGTTCCTATGAGAATCCTGCGCAAGGTGAATTGGGCTTACGCCTGGCCAATCGCAATTGCGGTCGCTCTCACCTGTTTCGGCCTTGCTACGGGCGCTTGGGCGCAGGACGGCGGGCGGCAGAAGCCGGGCGCGCATGCGGGTGGCGTTGGCCCTCGTTGCGCCACCGGATTCCGGGCTGATCCCCCGGAGGAGTCGTGTACCGCGATCGTAGTGCCCGAAAACGCGTTCGCTACGAACCGTGAATACGGCGAAGGGTGGGAGTGCAAGCACGGACACGTAGCGTCAACTGGGAGCGATGAGTGTGTCGCGGTCGACATACCGGACAACGCATACCTCACAGAGCGCGGCGATCGATGGGAGTGCGATCGCCGGTTCGCCCGAGGGGACGGAAAGTGCCTGCCGATCGCGGTCCCGGCAAACGGGTACCTCACAGGTAACACCTACGACGGTGGATGGGACTGTGCGCGCGGCTTCCGCAGGGAGGGCGGTGCATGCGTCGCAATCGTCGTGCCGGAGTTCGGGTACCCCACAAACACCGACTATGGCAGAGGCTGGGAATGCGACCGTGGCTACCGTGAAGTCGACGGCGCATGTGTCGCGGTCCGCGTGCCCGAGAATGCATATCTCACTGACCGCTCCTACGGACAGGGGTGGACATGTGAGCGCGGATACAGCGAGACGACCGACGCGTGCGCGGCGATCGTCCTGCCCGAGAACGCACACCTGGACCACTTCGGCACCCGTTGGACCTGCGATCGCGGCTTCGAAAGACGCGGCGACGCCTGTATCCTGCGCGACTGAATCGGGGCGTCCGCGAGCGGATACCCGGGTCGGCCTTTGACCTCGACCCCGTTCCGTAGCAAGAACAATGTCTGCGGTCCGGTTCCGATATCCTCGCGCCGCGGAAATCGGAGCGTTTGTGGTCGACGTCGCGGAAGTTCTTCGAGAGATCGACGCGACGGAGATCGTCGCGACCCTTCGGGAGGGACTGCTGATCCTGACCGAGGACCTCGCCGTCGAATACGCGAGTCCCGGATTCGTCCGCAAATTTGCGGTGGACCGTGCCGCGACCCTCGGACGGCACCTCGCCGATCTCGGCAACGGTCAGTGGAACGTTCCCGAACTCTTGCGGTTCCTCGAACAGTGAGGTGCTCCCGAAAAATCGGACAGGGCTGTAAGCTACGGAAGGGACCTGCTGGTCTTCGGATGAGGAGATCAGCG
>NZ_QHHQ01000019.1 GCF_003258595.1 Acuticoccus sediminis | reverse complement strand
TCGATCTACTTTAAACCGGTCTGATATTGCGATTGAAGGGCGTGCACCCACAGTCGGAATTGGTTCAGGAAAGGCATACCCTAAATGTATCAACTGTTTCGATCCACGCCCCGCGCGAGGGGCGACCCACACCAAGGCCCTGTTCGCTAGGTCGGAGTATGTTTCGATCCACGCCCCCTACGCGAGGGGCGACCCCCGTATCCTTAGCCCTTCCATGTCTGAGGGCAATTTCGGCCGAAAATGCGAACGTCCCGTTGATACGTGGGGCTCGATCGTTTTTCGCGACGTCGTCAGACGCTGACATATTCCGTCATCACAGAAATCATGGCGGCGCGAACCCTCCAAGTATCATCGGCGCGCTTAGGGTTCGCAAGCCGAAGTCCCTTCAGACAATGAGGGGACCCTTGAGGTCCAGAACCGGCTGCGCATCGAAATGTTCAACGCGGCGCTGCCAGTCTGCGCCGAGGTAATAGTAGTGCAGGCTATCGACGGAGTGTGTGATTTGCCGACATCGTTTCAATTGTCACCGCCGCGCTGGCCAGTAGTCGCGCGGCAGGATGGGTTCGGCGTTCGGGGTCATACGACGCAGCGATCTCCTCGCCGGTGGGAGCGCTGCCGACAAGGCTGCAGAGGCGATCGATGGGATCGATGCCGCCGAGGCTGTCGTGCGTCGAGCTCCGGGTCTTTGAGATCGACCGTCGGCCAGAACTCCTCGAGCGCGGTCCGTTGCACCCGTTCGACTTTGCCGTTGAGATGCGGTGACCGCGGGCGGATCGGGCGGAACCTGATGCTCCACGAGCGAAGCCGTTCCTGAACCGCGTCGGCGAAAAGCTCCTGGCCATGATCGGTCTGGATGCGCTGGATCGAGACCGGCATCTCTTCGACGAGCTGGTCGAGAAACGTGAGCGTCGACTTCGCTGACCGGTTTCTGAAAAGGCCGATCACCTGGTAGCGCGAGCAGTCGTCGATCGCGGTGTACTGGTAGAGGCGGGGGCCGATCTTGCAGACATCCATCTGCACCCGGTCGCCGGGAAGAGGGCGCGAGTAGCGCTTGCGGCCCTTGCGGACGAGCCGCTGCCGCTTCAGGCGGTTCAGATCGAACCGGTAGAGCACCTTGTGGATCGTGTCGATGGCGAGACGCAGTCCGTCAAGGCGTATCAGCTCGTTGCGCAGCCGTTGGACGCCGAGCCTGCGTTTCCGTCGCAGGTCGAGAATGCGCTGCTCCTGCGCGTCGAACACCTTCCGCCCCGGAAAATGTTGATCGGCCCTTTAATTGCGACTGCCTGTCAACGTTTTCTTTCTGTCGCTGCCGGGGTCAGGGTCCTTTCCGAGGTCTGCGCCTCATGATGGTTTTCGGGGGTGGGCGCCTTGATGTGTGGAACGACGTCAGGCGAGCTGCGTCAGCCGATTCAACGAGGTCGCCAGCACCACCGTCCCGGCAGGGACATCCGCGCCGCCTTGGGGGCCGAAGCGACGACTGTTGGTGTGCTGGGTTTAGGCTCGGAGGTGCATAGCCGTCTCTTCGCCCCATTCGAACTCGGTTCCGTCGGTCCAGATGCAATGCAGAATGACAGCAAGTTTGCGGGCCACCGCAGTATGCGCCTTCTTGAGACCTACGCGCCGCGCCAGCTGCACGCCCCATACCTTGAGCCGCGACCAGCGTTTCGTGCGGTGCAGGAGAACGACGGCAGCCTCGTAGAGGTAGCTTCGCAGGGCACGGTCACCCCATTTCGACACCCGACCTTTGACGTCCATCGTCCCCGACTGACGCCGGCGAGGCGTGAGCCCGAGATAGGCGCCGACGGTCTGCGCAGAAGCAAAGCGGGTCGGATCATCGATGGTATGGCGGTACGCGAGGGCCGTCACCGCTCCGATGCCTGGCACCGTCATCAGACGCCGCACCGTTTCGTCTGCGCGAGCAAGATCCTGTGCCTTTTTGTCGAGCCTCGCCTGCTCCGCCAGCACGCGTTCGTAGACCGCCAGCAGGGGCTCGACGACCTCGAGCAAACCAGACCGATCAGCGAGGCAGTCTCGGACACGGCTCACGAATGCGCGTCCGACCGCCCGGGGAAGGCGCAGCCCGATCTCGCCCAGCATCGAGCGGATCTGGTTGTGAAGGTCCTTGCGGATCGTGACCAGTCGCGAGCGTGCCACAAGGAGCGTGCGAGCCGCCTGACTTTCCGGGCTCTTGATCCTGACCTCGCGGTACCAGCCGACGCGGATCAACTCGGCGATGCCGCGAGCATCGTTTCCGTCGCTCTTGTTCATCCTGGTCGAGAGCACCGCATGGGCATGTCGCGCATCGATGCAAATGACCGGAAGTCCGCGCTGATTGAGCTCGCGCCACAGCCAGCTGGACATCATTCCCGTTTCCAAGCCAATCCGCGACGCCGCCGGTGCGCGCTCGCCAATGATCTCAGCCAAGGCATCGGGGTCGGTCGTTGCACGGCCCTCGAACACGACGGTCCCCTCGCCGTCGACAATGCATACGGCCGTCTCCTTTTGCGACACGTCCAAGCCGACATATTGGGTCATGGCCATTCTCCTGCTGGCTGCCAATCCGAAGGTCCAACCGTATTGGAACCCCGGCGACGGCGAGACAGCCACCCGCAATTACTTCATGTGTGGAATAAGGGGCGTGACTTCGGTAACGGAGCCGTCTTCGTCAAGCGCTTTTGGGCAAACGCCATCGTCCGCCAGAGCGGCGTTTCCGAGTATCAGGTTCGCTGTGCCGCCCTTGCTGCGACCTCTCATCGAGTTTCCCGGGGTGCATGCTTCGGTCCGTGGTCAGCGCAGTGGCTGCCAACATGATGCTGGTTCGATGCAATTCCGGTGTGCCCATCTCACTTGCGTGCTCGCCCGCAGGGGCGGCAACAGTCAGACCCGCGGCATAACCGGAACCACGTCCCTCACCGCCCCGATCCCCGGCATGGTCATCAGCAGGCGGCAAACCGCGTCGTCCTTCGCGAGCTGGCGCACCTGCCTTTCGAGCCCTGCGAACTCCTTGCGGAGACTGGCTCGGGCGCGCAGCATTGGACCCGCCGCGGCCTCCAACATCGCATTGCCATCAGCTAGCTCTCGGATGCGGGCCTCGAACCGGCCCTTGGAGATTGTTCCGAGTTTTAGCCCAAAGTTCCGAAGCAGGCCGTGGAGCGACAGCTCCAGCGCGATCATGCCCTGCTGGACCGCCTTTCGCGCTGACAGCAGGGCTCGGACTTCCTGCGCCGAGATCGACTTGCAGTGAACGGGCCGGAACCAGCCCAGATGAAGCAGCCGGGCGATGCCCTCGGCATCGCGCCGGTCGGTCTTGATCGGCATCGCCTTCAGCGCGCCCTTCACCTGCCGCGTCTCCATGAGGACCGCGTCGAAGCCTTCCCCTACCAGACCGCGGTGCAGCCACTGGGACAGCGGACCCGCTTCGAGGCCGATCGCGGCGATGTCCCCCGGCTGCTCTCTCGCGAACTGCGCCAGCGCCTCCGGTTCGCTGGCGATCTCCACTTCCCTGATGATCACTCCATGCTCGTCGAGCACGCAGGCTGCCGTCTTCGCGAGTGAGACATCGAGGCCAATGAGCAGCTTCATCCCGTAATTCTCCTGCTGGATCGGATACGGGAGCGTCGCCAGCAGCTCTCGCGGTGGGCAAGCGCAACATGCGGGCAGCGCGGGACGCAGACCCCGTTACCGCATCTCACTTTCGATGCAGTTTTGGATTCTGAGGGCAGCGTCTTTCCATTGGAGCGCTGTGGATGTCGGTTTCGAAGCGCGAGCGGCAGTTCACGCTCGCCGGGCTGCTGGTTGAACGCGTCACGTTGGACGGCGACGGAGTTTTGGTGTCTGCCCGGTCGACGTCAGCATCGGCGTCGTGCCCATGCTGCGGCCGGGGCGCTCGTCGTGTCCACAGCCGATACCAGCGCCGGCTGGCTGATCTGCCCGCCCACGGCTGCCGGGTCGAGATGGTGGTGACCATCCGACGCTTTTGTTGCGTCAACGCCGCTTGCAAACGCCGCATCTTTGCAGAGCGGCTGGACCCCGGTGCTGCGGCGGCACGAAGCAGGCGAACCGAACGTCTCGACGGCATCGTTCACCACCTGGGCTTTGCGCTTGGTGGGCGGCCCGCGCAGGCTGTCGCGCGGCGACTTCTCTTGCCGGTGAGCAAGGACACGCTTCTCCGCACCGTCAGACGGCGCGCGCCGGCCGCCCCTGCGCCCCTGGCGATAGGGATCGACGACTGGGCGTGGCGCAAGGGGCACCGCTACGGCACGTTGATCTGCGATTTGGAGCGACGCTCGATCATCGATCTGCTCCCGGACCGCGAGCCGGCGACAGTGGCTGCGTGGCTCGCGGAGAGGCCGAGCATCGAGATCATCGCCCGTGATCGCGGAGGCGGCTATGGAGCTGGCGCTGCCAAGGGTCGACCGGAAGCGGTGCAAGTCGCTGATCGCTGGCATCTTTTTGAGAACGCAAGCGCAGCGTTCCTGCTGGTGGTCAAGCGGTGCATGCGAGAAGTCCGCCGAGCGCTTGCTCAAGGTCCCGTCGATCCCGCGACTTTGACCGCCGCCGAGCGGCTCCAGCATGAGGGTTGGCAGCGGCGCGCCGACGCCGATGCGGTTGTCCTGATGCCCCACGAGCAGGGCGTCGCCATCAAGGAGATCGCACGCCGGACAGGCAGGTCGCGCAAACTCGTGCGCGACGTCGTCCGCGGCGGCCGCGCCGAACCATTCCGCCCCCGCGCCAGTTCGCTCGAGCCATGGCTCGATCGCCTCAACGCCGAATGGAACGGCGGCTGTCGCAACGGAGCCGAACTCTGGCGCCGTCTCCGCGCGGTCGGCTTTCCAGGAGCGTTGCGCGTCGTCACCGAATGGGTGACCCGGCGACGCCGAGACGAAGCCGGCAGCGTCCCCCTGCGCTGCCCGGGGAGCCGGACGCTGGCACGGTTGCTGACGCTCGCCCGGGACAAGCTGACCCGTGCCGAGGCGATCATCGTCGCGACCGTTACGCGGGAGGCCCCGGAGATCATCGCCGCCCGAGAGACCGTCGACGCATTCCACCGGCTCATCCGAAGCCGCGACGCCAATGGTCTCGAACCATGGATCAGGGCGGCATTCGTATCTCCGATCGCCAGCTTTGCACGTGGCATCGCCGCGGATCGCGCTGCTGTTGCTGCCGCCATCGCGCTTGTGTGGTCCAACGGTCAGACGGAAGGAAACATCTGCAAGCTGAAGACCCTCAAGCGCCAGATGGGCGGTCGCGCCAACCTCGATCTTCTCCGGGCCCGGCTGATGCCCGCCGCGTGAGGCCTGCACCACAAATGCGCCAGAACCCCGATTGAACGCCGTTTGACATCCTCCTTCGCCGATGTCGACCAGCGCCGCCTCGGCATCGCAGGGCTCGCATCGAGCCGGGTGACCTCCCCCTCGATCAACTGGAAGCTTCTATGTCCAGACATGGGTCCAGACTCAATACCTACTGCTTGCTCACATCGTCCTCGGATCATCCCCGATCCGGCCACGCGCCGCTACATGGGGTCTGGTGGGCGCTTACGCTGATGCCGAAGGTGGCGAGTTCGCCTGGACGACGTGCTGCAGTGCCGAAGTGGGATCAGCTCGGGGCAACGCTCATCTTCGGTCCCCGCACTGGACGATTCACGCCTCGATGATCTCGATGCCTTCTGGCAAACCTTCGCGGTCGATCCTGACGGCGTAGTCGGCGAACGCGCGGGCCGGTGCGAGATTGCCGAGACGATCATCGATCTCGCGAAATTCGCCATCGACGGCACGGCCGATGCGCACCCTGTCGAAAAGGTCGTGCGCCGGAGCACGGCCGAGGGCGTTGTCGTGGCGGAAGACTATGACCTTGCGCGTCGCCATTTCTCCGCGGGCAGCGGAGCGATCGTGCTCGAACATGTCCCTGATTGCCTCCAAGAGGAGATCAAGGTCCTCGTCGCAGAAGCCGGTCTTTTCCGCGAGCTTGGCCGAAACGAAGCAGTGTGCCCGGTAGAGGCCGTAGGGCACGATGTGCTTGCGGCCCATGGTGCGTTTGTCGCCGCGCTTTTCGGCCTCGTCGTCGCCCTCCTTGAACTCGGCCTTCTCCTTTTCGCTGGTCGCCGCCATACGGGTGATGGAGACCTCCAGCGGCAGGATCGGCTCGGCCGAGCGGGCGAAGGCGAACTGAACCGGTCCGCGCACCTGGCCGGCATTGATCCCGGTGGAAAGAACACCGCCGAAGGTGCGGATGTCGTAGAAATTCTCACACATGAAGTCGCGGACAGCCTTCGCCTCTTCGTCGGACTTCGGGGTGAGCTTCGCTGCCTTGGCAACGCTGGCATCGTCCGGACGCACGGCGCGGTAGGCCTCCCGGTGCTTCTCGTTGAGGATGGCGCCTTCGGTGACATAGATGCGATCGCCGGCGGCGTCGTTCTTCGTCATCTCAACGTAGTTACGGATTTTGCGTTTCAGCGAGACGTCGCTGACGAGACCGTGACCGGTCTCTGGATCCATGCGTGGCATGTTGCCGGCGTCCGGGTCGCCGTTGGGATTGCCGTTCGCCACCTCGAACAGAACGACGATATCGTGGCGGTTCGCGATCGGGGTTCCCCTGGTCATTGCGCGTCTCCTTCGGCGATCTCGTCGTCGCTGAGCGCGGCGGTGCCGGCCGGCCGATATGATTTTTCATGATAATAGCCGAGAGCGAACCGGCCCTGATCTTCCAGCTGCAGTGTCTTGGGCAGGTCGGGATCGAGCTTGCTCATGATTTCTTCGATGCGCGGTTCGATCCAACCGCCACGACCGCGCTTGCGTGCATGGGACACGTGGGTGTGCAGACCGCGCATGAGGGCGGAGAAAACGCGGGCGGGTGTCGCCGAGGCCGCGGCATAGTAGCGATCACTGATCGGAGCATTCACGCGACCAAGCGCGGCGTACTGGGCTGCTTCAAGGACGGCGAAAAGTCGGCCGAGCTGGTAGGCGGTGGACGGATTGTCGACGTCGCGGGCCACGGGCGGGCTCCCGAAATGATTGCGGGTGAGAAATGCTTTGACGAGGCCGGCGCGCAACGGTCCGACACGGCGGTCGGTGCGGATGCGCATCAACGTTGTGGCAAGAAGAGACTGCGGGTAACGCCCGCCGGTGAGGATCGAGCGCATGACTTCGCCGGCAAGGTTCGGCGGCACATTCTCGCGCTTGCCCTGAACGGCGAGCTCCAGGAGATAGCGCCATAGCGGTGGCTGACCGTCCTTCGATGGCGGATCGATGCAGATATCAGCGGCGAATTCGGCATAGTTGTGCATGAGAGCGGCGAAATCGTCCTCCAGCCAGAAGCGGATGGAGATGCGCGCCGCGTTCGGTGCGAGGCCGAGGACGTAGAAGCGCACGCCTTCGGCGAGGTCCGGTGCCACCTCGGCGATGGGCTTGCCGCGCTGGATCTCGGCGAGCACGGCACCGACGCGCTGCACATCGATCCGCGTATCCGGGGTACTGCCGAAGGCTTGGGCGAACAGTCCCGTCGCGGTGGCGGCGGTAGCGCCGTCGTCAGCCTCGGCCCAGAACACGGTTGAGGCATCGCCGATCTGGATGCGGTGACCGCTGTCCGTCGCGAGGAAGCGGTTGAGCGCACCGGTATAGGCGAAGGCGGCCTCTTCGGAGACGGGGGCATTGTCGCCCTGCTTGTGTCCGTAGGACTCGAATGCGTCGAGATTGAACGAGACGATAGAGCCGCCCGCCGTCTGACCGCCCCAGACGCCCTTGATCGACGGATGCAGCCGGGCGGGCGGCGCCCGAATGCCCGTGACGAGGCAGATCGCAGCCGTCTCGCCGGGCTCCTCCGTCTGAGCAAGTAGTGCCCTGGCTGCCGGACGGTCGTGAAGCCGCACGTCGTTCTGCCGATCCGTCTCCAGTGCGAAGACGACATTCTCGTCGAGCGCGGTATCAGCCCAGATGGGCTTACTAAACCGCTCCGGCGACCAGGTGCGCAGAAAGGCCAAGAGGGCCTTCAATCCCTCGTCCTCCGTCCCGGCGAGACGCTCTTCATGCAGCGCCACGAAGGCTGCGTGTTCGTCGGCGGTACGCTTGCCGGCACCTGCCGTGACGCCCAGGGCGTAGGCCGTCTTGTCCCACAGGAAGTTCGGCGCGATGCCCGAGGCGCGCTTCACCGGATGGGGGATCAGCATGACGCGCGCTACCCGCTTGCTGCCTTTATGGATCCTGAGGTCGGTGACGTTGGCGACCGTGCCATCCGGATTCAACGATACGAGGGTCGAGACCTTCCCTTCCGCAAATCCGGGTGGTGGCGCGTCCGGCAGCGTCGCCGCCGTGAGCGCCGCCAGGATCGTCATGAGAGGATCTCCGGCGCACCCGGTTGCGGGACGGTCACCACGCCGTTCGCGAGACTGGCGCGAAAGAACATCGACGGCTTTCCGGGCGCGCCGTGGTCGATATCCCATAGCATGAAGCCGAGATCCCGCGGGGTATCAAAGCCGAGGCCCATGGTGTCGTCCGGAATTGGTATCGGGACTCCGTCCGGAAGAAGCGCGAAGCGGGCGTCGAACTCGCGGGTTCCAAGCACCGGCTGAGCGAAGGCCTGTCCGCGAGTGGCCCTTCGGGTGAACATATCCGCGTGCTTGGCGGGATTGTCACCCGGGCCGGCTCTATCCGTCATCTCGAAGTGGGCGGCGATGACGTAGGCGACATCCACCAGAACCGTGGAGGCTCGCTGCTGACGCGTCTTCTCGTCGATCCGCAATCCCAGTCCGTCGACGTCACCGCGGCGCATGGCGCTCTTGGTGCTCGAGAACGAAGCTTTGGCGCCGACCTCGTTTCGGCGAATGGACTGGAAGCGGATCGGCTTCAGAACATGAATGGCGTCGATCACCCAGCGGATAGCCGGCTTCCAGTGGATCGCCTCCAGGATGCCGCGGGCGGCGGACGGGGTCATCACATCGTAGGAGACGCGCTCGACCTTCATCTCGGGGCGGGTAAAGCAGGCAAATGGCCCGCTGACGTGGAGGCGAATACCTTGGGTCATAAGCTCCAACAATCTTTAGTCTCGATTCGAGACCTGAAACTGCCAAAATATTGTAAAGAGTGGTTCACATCAGGACATCCTCTGATGCGAGGTAATCCGCAGCATCCTCCCAGATTAGACCCACACCCTCGGCGTACAGCGAAGCTGACCCGCCTGGATTCTTCGGACCACGCTTAGCTTGAGAACACTGCCCCTGTGTCTGCCTCGTTGAGCCCCGTGCGGGGCGGTTGGCGAGTGCGACTGCCACCAGCATGCGCGGTTTGCGGACCATCATGCGGGCGAGCCAAGAGCCCTCGGGCGCTGCCGACGCGGACCCCTTGAACTACAACAACGTCTATATCGATCGCGTCATCGAGCACAACGCCTCGATCCTCCTCCAGGTCGTAGAGGAGCTGGGTGACGCCGCGTCGTGCCGTCGCGCACCTCATAGTCGAGAAGCGAGTCTGCTATAGCGCCTTTCTCTCGTTCGCTGGGCCGGAGCGCCACCGGCGGGCGCGGGGCGCTCTTGAGCCCCAGCTCCCGGTGACCGCGGTCTCGCCCACGTCATCCCGGGCGAGGTCGGACGCCTGGGCCCGCCGGCTCTGGACGACCATCCAGTACGAGGCGCCGACCATGAACATGAAGAGGGCGTAGAGCTCGGTCCAGAAGTGCACCGTGGCGCCAGCGAAGACCATGCCAACCATGCTGATCGACCAGCCGATCCGGTAGCGTTCCTGCTCCGGCTGCAGCCGCGCCCGGGCGAGGCGCACGAAGATCACGGTGAGAGCGAGGACGAAGAGGATGAACGCCGGCACGCCGTACCGCATGGCGATGACGAGCCAGAAGTTATCGACGGAGGAGCTCATCCACGGCGGCCGCTCCCACTCGTTGAGGCCAATCCCGAAGATCGGGTATTTTTGAACCGAGGCCATGCCGAACTCGAAGATATAGATGCGGTTGTAAGCGCTCTCCATGCGTAGCGTCATGTACGTCACGATCACGTGGAACGGTGTCCGGTTCGTCATCGAATCGATGATGAAGTACAGCGCCAGCACCAGGCCGGAGAGAATGCGCCACCGGTACTTCAGCCCGCGCGTCAGGACGTCGTATATCTTTAGCTGCGTCTGCACCATGAAGAGTAGGAGCGGCCCGGACGAGAGCGAGCAAAAGATCGCGACGCCCATAACAGCGTAGCGCCACAGAGCGGCAAACCTGGTCTTCTGCATCGAGACGAGCATGCCGACGAGCGTCGCACAGAACAGGCCGTAGTGAATGGGATGCACGAACGGACCGTAGGCACGCTCGAGGCCGAGCCTGGCCGGGCGGCCCTCGAATGCGGTGAACCGGCCGAAGAGCTGCCCCGTGATCTCCCGCAGGATGTGATGGCCCGTCAGCGTTTCGATCAGCGCGAAGGGGAGGATCGCAAGGACAATGATGAAGTATAATTTAACAAATGCTTCGAACTGCTGGGCGTTCTGAATATAGGTACGCGCAATCAGGTAGGGCACGACCGTTTCCACAGTCGTCAGGCCGATGAACTGCCACCAGCTGCCCCCGTGGTTGACCAGCAGCGCGACAGCAGCCCACAGTGCGAACCCGAAGACTAGGAAGTCCGCGAGGTTGAGCCCGCCCTGGCGCCCGCGCAGGAGCGAGAAGAGGCAGGGGAAGGCCATCACGACGAGGAGGATCCGGTAGACCGGCAGGCGGATCGGGCCGAGCTCGACCCACACCTCCGGCGGGATCGTCAGCGACAGCATGAACAGAACAATAACGATGTGGTTGCCGGGCCGGGACGCAGCTTGCGCATCCTGGTGCTCGGGCCTCGCCTGAGCCGTGATCGTAGTCGACATACTCGCCCGTCTTTCGTTCGGTCGATGTCCAAGAGCCGCATCTTGCCACAACCAGAGCAAAAATAGGGCCCGCGAGGATCCTTCGCGCTGCTGCAAGTGGCCGTCGCCTCCGACGTTGCAATTCCCAGCAGATGGACGCCTGCCGTGCTGCGGCGGGTGCCAAACACCGGAGCGGAATCCCATCAATCGTATCCGCATGCGCTGAAGTAGTTGGCGCACTCGGCGGGGTTGAAGGCGTTGACGATGCGGCCGATGGCAGCCCCGAGGCCCTCGACGGCGCGCTCCGCGGCCTTGCGCAAGAGCGCCTTGAGCTTGGCGAGACCTTCTCGATGGGTTGAAGTCGGGACTCTAGCGGTGCTGGAGGAGCTGGCGGCATGGCAGGCCCATCCGCTCGAGGCGGTCTATCCCCTGATCTTCTTCGACGCCCTGCGGGTGAAGATCCGCCACGAGGGCACGGTCCGCAACAAGGCCGTACATATCGCCCTCGGGGTCCGGGTCGACGGCACGAAGGAGGTTCTCGGGCTCTGGCTGGAGCAGAACGAGGGTGCGAAATTCTGGCTCCGGGTCATGAACGAGCTCAGACACCGCGGAACCGAAGATGTGCTGCTCGCGGTCGTCGGCGGCCTGAAGGGTTTCCCCGAAGCGATCGCCGCGGTCTTTCCAGACGCCATGGTCCAGACCTGCATTGTTCACCTGCTGCACCACAGCCTTGACTGTGTGTCCTACAAGGCGCTCGACGCCGAGGCCGGCGCGGCCGCACTCGATGCCTACGAGGCCGGGGAATGGGTCGGGCCGGCTGCACCGAGGCCGACGACGTGGAAGACGTTCTTGCTGAGATCGACACCGTACACGACGGCGCCACGGGTATGTTCCGGCTCATGCGTTCCTCCACTTCAAGGCGCCTCACGATGAGGTTGGACGGCCGGGCAGGCCACCCCACTACTGATTTTTCTGGAACACGGACGGATAGGGTGTTGACGCAAATGGCGATCCGCATGAGACTTAGCTGTCGTCTGTAAAACTTGATTTTTTACATTGAAACTAACCTGTGATGATGTCTGACTGATACGTAACCGGAAGTTCGACTTTAAAATGTGCCTATACTTGCAATCCAATTACCTGCTTATGGCTCAGGGAGCCGTGATGAACTCCTCCGCGCCATCCGACCGCTGCAACGATGATGTGCTCGGTTACCGAACCGGAATTTACACCGAGCAGAGCGCTCTCTGTCGTTCCCGAATTTGCGTCACGAGAGGTTACACGTGAACGATACGATGAATGTCATTATTTCCAAGCGTCTGGTTGTCATCAACTCAGTCAGTTCTTTGGCTAGCAAAGCTCTGAATGTCACCATCATCGTTTGGATGTATCAATACCTTCTTAAGCGCATTTCACCACAAGAATTCGCGGTACTTCCTGTGGTAATGGCGGTAATAGTCTTTGCTCCGTTGTTTTTTCTATTTTTGACTGGGGGTATCAGCCGATACGTGGTAGAAGCCTACGCGAAGGGCGATTTCGACGGAATTACTCGCATCATCAGCTCCATTTTCTTCCCAGTTGCTGCTATGGTGTGCGCATTTCTGGTGATCGGCGTGGCGGTCTCCATGAACGTCGATCACATACTGACGATTGCGCCGGCAATGGTCAGCGATGCGCAGATCATGATGGGGCTCCTCGTCGCGAGTTTTTGTGTACAGATGCTGGGTGTGCCGTTCACAGCTAGTTTTCACGTCCGTCAACGTTTCGTGGAGCTGAACTTGCTGGGAGTTGCGCGCGATCTTTTTCGTATCGCGATGCTCTTCGTCCTCCTGCTTGAGATTGGACCGCAAGTCATTTGGGTCGTCGTGGCGAATGTCACTGCGGATATTCTGTACACGATCGTTGTCGCCGCGAGGTCCCGGCGCATGATTCCACAAATGCGGATCCGCCTGTCCGCCTTCGACCGCGCGACGACCCGCACATTGATGGGATTCGGCCTTTGGACGACTCTCGGACGCCTTGGTAGTGTCATGTACACCAACGCTGCGACTCTGATCTTGAACTTCTCGGGCAGCGCCTTGGACGTCACGAATTTTTACGTCGGAGCAACGATCTTTCGGCAGATCAACAATACCGCGAGCCTCGTTGTGCAGCCGCTGCAACCGGTTCTGACCGCGTTCCACGCACTCGAGGAGAAGCGGCGGCTCGCGCGCACCGTCTTCAGACTCGGCCGCTACTCCACTTGGGCTTCGCTTGCGATCGCGACGCCCCTGTCAATTTATTCCGCCCCTTTCATCAAACTTTACGTCGGCGAGCAGTATGCCGCTGCTGCGGCCGTGCTTTCGCTCTTCATGGTCATCTTCGTCTTCGACAAGCCGACCCATCTGCTCGCGATGACGGCAATGGCCACCGAGCAGGTGCAGGCGTTCTTCCTTCCCGCATTTTTGTTTCAGGCCGGTGGTCTCGTGGTGATGCTGCTCTTCGCTACTTTGACTGATCTCGGAGCGCTCGGCATGACGATCGCCGTCGCGATGACCGCCATCAGTTCGCAAATCTTCTATTACTGGCGCCTTTGCATCAGATTGACTGGGGCGAGCGCAAGCACGTTCGTCAAAGAAGTGCTGATCCCAGGCTATTTGCCTGCTGTCGCGGGTGCGCTCGTCTGGTTCACCCTTATTGTGGCGTCGCCGCCCGACACATGGGCGACGCTTGCCCTGCACGTCCTCGTGGGAGAAGCCTTCTATGTCTTCGTCCTCCTGTGTCTTGGTTTTGATCGGAACGAGTGGACAGAGCTGCGGCACGTTCTCGCACGGGTGAAACCCGCTTGAGCGATCTCGAAACACCCGTCGAACCGAGAGGCGAAGCCGTACGCGAACCGACCTCTAGCATCGTAGGACTGGAGGCTGCGGGGACGCAGCCCGTCGGGCAGCTCAACCGGATGACCTTTTGCACGTACGAGGATCGGACGAGCGACGTTATTGCGGTACGGCTCCTCGCTGCGAGCCTTTTTCGGGTCCACCCCGAAGCGACGCTGTTTCTGCTCGGCCCCGGTGCGGCATCCGCCCCTCTCCCGTCGACCGTCCCGGAGGCCCAGATTCGACGGCTCCCGGATCTCGACATCGGGGCGAGAGGCTGGGACGTAAAACCGGCGGCGCTCCTCCACCTTCTGAAGTCTGAAGCGAACGCTGTGACATGGCTCGATTCGGACCTCATCTTCACTGACAGGCTTCCGGCGCATTATGCGAATGCGCCCTATGATGCGTTGATCGTGGCGCAGGAGTACCGCGCCGCGAGGCGTCAGGGTTCGGAGCTGCGAACGACCGCGTGGAGCCTTGAGCCTGGCCACCGGCTGGTGCACACGGTCAACTCAGGAATCGTCGGGGCGACGCGCCATCATATCACGCTTCTTGAGACTTATCGCGACATGCTCGCTGCGCCGGGGTACATCGCCGCTCAGAGGATCCCTTTTTCTGATCGCCCGCTTCACTTGGCAGGCGATCAGGATGTCTTGACGGCACTGCTCGGCTCGAAGCCCTATGAAGGCTTGGACCTCGTGTGGCTGCGCGCGGGGCGGGACATCGCCCAGTGCCAGAAGGCCGACGGTTTTCGTGTGCGCGAACGTCTGAGGGCGCGGCTCGTGCAGCCACCTTCCATCGTACACGCGCAGGGGATGAAACCATGGCGTGACCATTCTCCGCGTCCGCTGCAACTCGACCTGTCGCCATACGCCGCAATCGCAAAACGTCACGAAGTGGACCTCGATCTTGGCAAACCGGATTGGCTCTACCCGCGCCGGCTGGGCTTTCGCGTCTGCCACGGGCTGTTTAGAGGCGATCCGTACCTTCGCGGCATTCCCACTGCCGTCGCGGCAAAGGGCGAGCGTGTCGCTACGAAGATTTTCCAGCGGCTCAGGTGGCGCCGATAAGGACGTTCATGCCTGTCCAAACGACTGGAAGAGAGTGCGCCGCTTGCGTCCGACAAAAACGCGAAAGCGGCGAAACCACCAAACGGACAATGCGGCCGTGAGGGCAATCAGACACGTAGCTCGCGTCAAAACCGACAGGTCCGGGACGACGAAGACGGAGCGGTAGTACTCCAGCGTCATGCGTTGCCGCTCGGAGAGAACGGATTTCGCCTTGGGATCGAACCACGCCATGAGATCGCGTCTGCGTTTGTTCGCGACGCGCGATCCCGCGGCGTGGATGCGTCGCTGGAACAGAACGTCGTCGAGCTGGACAATCCGCTCGATCATCGCCGCCTCCAGGATGAAGACGTAGTCGGACCCGATATAGCGACCGACGAGACGGGTCCGCTCCATCATATCCCGGCGCATCAGCCCGAAGACCGGTGCGGCAAGGCCCATGCGTTGGACGGCGGACAAGACCCGCCATGCCGGCACTGGAGATAGGAGATTCATGTGATTGGGGTCCGGCTGGAGAACGCGCCCCTCCTCGTCGATGACGTCCGACTTCGTGTAGACGATCGACGGCCGGTATCCCTCGCGCTCCAAGCGCTCGAACTCCTCGACACAGCGGCGCAGGAAGGTCGGCGTGATGATGTCGTCGTGAGCCGCCCACTTAAAATAGTGCCCCGTGGATAGGTTAAATGTATTATTATAGTTGAACGCAGCACCTTTGTTTTCTGTAAGGCGAATGTAGCGAATGCGCTTATCCTTTTGTGAATAGCTGAGTGCAATGTCCTGTGTGCCGTCTATGGAGCCGTTGTCCGAGATTATGACTTCGAAGTCTTCGAAGTCTTGGGCAAGGATGGCGTTCAGAGCCTGCGCAAGGTAGTTTTCCCCGTTGTAGACGGGAAGGCCGATACTGACGAGCGGCATCGTGGTCCCCATTTCTTCTTCAGTCGCTGTCGTCGTTTTGCATCGCGTTTGGTGTGCTCGTCATGCATGGCAGATCGTGCGCACCAAGGGTCGCTGGGCCTCAGATGAGGCCATCGAATATGAAAGTTCCGTCGGTTAGAGAAAGGCCATAAACGTTATGCAAAAGGCCAATCAACTCTGGCTCATCGTCGTCGGCATCGCGCCAGATCGCCGTGCCTGGCGCAAGATCGGCAGCGTCCTCGACGAGGAGGTAATCGGTTGCGTTTCCTGCAAGTCGAACGTTATCGGACAGCGGCTTGAAATCCCAGACGAGTCCGTAGTCGTCGAGACCGGCCGTCGAAGACTGCCCGTCGTCGTAGTAGACGACGCTGTTGGCGCCGAGGACGACCATGTCGGCGCCGTCCCCCGTCACGAAGACATCGATCTCGCCGAGCCCTGGGGAGAAGTCCGACACGTCGACCGCCATCAGGACGTCGGCGTCTGTGCCGCCCTGCACGATATCAGAGCCGGGGATCTCGCTCACCGAGACATCATTGAACGTGACGTCGTGATAATGGGCATTAAGATAAATGCCTCCGGTGAGCGGAGCCTCTGTAAGATCGAAGGTTTCGATACCTTCTACCGTCCAGCCCGTCGGTTCATGCGTTCCCTCTTGCCAGATCTTGACCTGATAGGAGCGGTCGTACAACCCAACCTGCTCCACTCGCATGACGATGTTGTAGGTCGCACCTTCTTCGAGAAGGGCTGTTTCGCGGACGAGTGGAGGCGAAAAGTCATTCGCGGCGTGGAGCCTATATTCGCCGACGCCGTTCCCGTCATCGTCCGTGTAAAAGAAAATGGCCCCTGGCTCCCAGCCGGCGCGCGGCTGCCATCCCGATACCGGTGAATCGGTGTGCCCCGTCCACAGCGCACCGACTGCGAAGCCGCCGCCGTCGCGCCCGCGCGGATCGATCGCCGTGAGGTCGTGCGTCGTGACGGAAAGCCTAACCTCATAGTTGTCCCACGAAGCATCGCCGAGCGCGATCACCCTGTCGTAACCGGTGTCGACGGGCCGTACGCCGCCATCTGCGATAGTCCATGTTCCATCGACGATCTGGGCGACGTCCTGGATGTTCGCAACGCTGTCCCAGTCGATGGTGTAGTTCGGGCTCCAGACTGCGCCGTCCTCGTAGTCGATGGTAACGTTCTCGGTGATCAGCGTGCCATCGGCGTATTCAGCGATGATCGTCACCACGTCGTGCGTGGCGCTTCCGTCGAGGTCCTCGTAGTCGATCTCGATGTTGAACTCTCCGGCGCCGTGCAGCCGTCTGGTGTCAGGGCCAATCGACAGGACCTCAACGGGTCCCCCGTTGAGGCTGTAGGAAAGGTTCGCGATGTCGCCCGACACCTCGCCGAGGATGTTTACCCACCTCTGTGCCTCGCCGGGGCTTCCAAAGCGCTGCGTGTCACCGTACCAGACGTTGATCGGATCGAAGAGCGTCACCGTCGCTGTGTCGGTGAGTGTCCCGTCGGACACCGTGTAGGTGAAGCTATCGCCATGGAACGTGCCCTGCGGCGGCGTATAGATCAGCGTGCCGTCGCCGTGGTTGACCAACGTTCCGACGCCAGGCTGAGTGAACCTCACAAGACTGAGCGCGTCCTCGTTCCCGTCAGCGTCGTTCGACAGCAAACCGGCGATCGAGATCACCAGAGGGTCCGATCCGGCGACCGGGATGACGTCGTTGCCCGCCACAGGCGCTGTGTTCACGGGCGATATGATGTCGCCGTCTTCATCCACAATCGGGGCGGTGCTCGACTGGAACCAGTCGATCTTCGAGACGAAGCCGGGCGTGGGGGTCGCATCGAGGCTCGTGCTGCCGGCGAACGGGCCGATTTCGCTCGGAGCAACGTCCGAGACCAGCGACAGCACCTCAGTCCAAGCCGCCCCGTCACCGGACGTTTCGAACACAAAGGTGTTGTCCGTGCGCGTGACCCTGAGGTGCGTTACCTCGCCCGGTGAAATGCGCTTGAACAGAGGCAGCGACCGATCATCGTCCTCAATTACCCCGACGATGAGCACGAGCCCTCGGGGTGTCGTATAAGCAACGTCAAAGCGCAGCCAGTTCTGATCATCCTCGATGAGGAGGAGGCCGTGCTCCTGATTGTCGACCTCCGGTTCGTTCAGCAGCCGGATGGAGACCTGGAAGTCGCCGTCGTCGATCTGCTGCACCACCCTTGGGGTGGTGAGGGTGTTGTAGGCATCGACTGGGACGCCTGCGGGTGACACGATTACGAGATAACCCTCGCCGTCGGCTTCTGCGAGCCCGGCGGTCCCGGCAATCCCCTTAAAGCTCCAGCCTGGGCTTAAGGCACCACCGCTGAAGTCGTCCGAGAACACGTCCACCGGATTAAGGATGAGAAGTGTCGCGGTCGCGGTGTCGGCCCCGCCGTTGCCGTCGCTCACTGTGTAGGTAAACGTGTCCGTCCCCGAAGAGCCGGCAAAGGGCGTATAGATGAAGCTCCCGTCGGCGCTCAGCGTGAGCGTTCCCTTGCTCGGCCCGGTAGCGATGCTCGCGAAGAGGTCGTCCCCGTTGTGATCGACGTCGTTCGCGAGAACACCGTCGATGGTGGCGATGACCAGCGCCTCATCCTGCTGCACCGTATAGGCGTCGTCCGTTGCCACGGGGGGTAACGGGGGTGGGACGTAAGTGCCGTCTTCGTCGGCGATGGGGTCGTTCGCGAACTCGACGTAGTCGACGCGAGCGGTGAAGCCGTCGGCATCGCCGACATTGCCCGCGAAGGGACCGGCAGCGGTGACGGTGATCGCCGCGGTGAAGCGGCCCACCTCGGTCCACGTGTTACCGTCGGTGGCGGTAGAGAAGATCCACAGATCGCCCTGACGTTCGACGCGCAGATAGGGGGCGGGGTCGGACAGCGCGACGTTGATCTTCTTCGCAGGAACGCCATCGCGGATCACGGCGGCGTAGGCGTAAAGGGTGCTGCCGTTGGAAAAGGTGTCGAAGCGCAGGTAGGTGTCGGCGTCCTGTTCCACCAGGATGCCCTGGATCTGAAACGCCTCGGTGGGGGTGGAGAGGAAGCACGCCTCGACGGTAAAGTTGACGTTGGCCATCGCCTGGAGGGCGCGGGCGCTGTTGTTCTCACCCCATACGTCGTGATCGCCATCGGCGGTGACGAGCTCGAGAAAGCCGTCGGCGGCGGCAAAGCCCACGGCAGCGGAGGTCCCCGCCGGCCCCTCGATGCGCCATACCGGATCAAGCGTCCCGGCGGCAAAGTCGTCCGACACCGGAACGGGAGGGGGTGCCGTGAGGACGACGCTGGCGCTGTCCGTCAGCGTCCCGTCGCTCACTGTGTAGGTGAAGCTGTCGCTCTGAAGAGGGCCTGGCCCCGGGGTGTAGGTGAGGGTGCCGTCGGCATTGTCGACGAGGGTGCCATGAGCCGGCGGTGTGAAGCCGACGAGGTTCAGGGCGTCGTCGTTACCGTCGCGGTCGTTGGCGAGGAGGTCGGCGACGAGGATCGTAATCGATTCCTCAGCCAGCAAGTCGTAGGCGTCGTCCGTTGCCACGGGGGGTAACGGGGGTGGGACGTAAGTGCCGTCTTCGTCGGCGATGGGGTCGTTCGCGAACTCGACGTAGTCGACGCGAGCGGTGAAGCCGTCGGCATCGCCGACATTGCCCGCGAAGGGGCCGGCAGCGGTGACGGTGATCGCCGCGGTGAAGCGGCCCACCTCGGTCCACGTGTTACCGTCGGTGGCGGTAGAGAAGATCCACAGATCGCCCTGACGTTCGACGCGCAGATAGGGGGCGGGGTCGGACAGCGCGACGTTGATCTTCTTCGCAGGAACGCCATCGCGGATCACGGCGGCGTAGGCGTAAAGGGTGCTGCCGTTGGAAAAGGTGTCGAAGCGCAGGTAGGTGTCGGCGTCCTGTTCCACCAGAATGCCCTGGATCTGAAACGCCTCGGTGGGGGTGGAGAGGAAGCACGCCTCGACGGTAAAGTTGACGTTGGCCATCGCCTGGAGGGCGCGGGCGCTGTTGTTCTCACCCCATACGTCGTGATCGCCATCGGCGGTGACGAGCTCGAGAAAGCCGTCGGCGGCGGCAAAGCCCACGGCAGCGGAGGTCCCCGCCGGCCCCTCGATGCGCCATACCGGATCAAGCGTCCCGGCGGCAAAGTCGTCCGACACCGGAACGGGATCACCGCTCATTGAGACCTCCCAGTTCTTCCTGGCTTCGTCATATCAATTGGTTGAAGCGTGTTCACGCCGGCCGAGTAGGCGTACTGCGCGCAAAAATACGTAATTGTCGCCCTCAATGAGGGATGCATCTAATTACATTGAGATCAATCCTACCTGCAACAGGGATTTTCCTAACTGAAGCAAATTATATTTTTATCCATATCTAACTATAGATAAAAATATATCCTAAATCTAACCTATGGTTATATCACAGGCAGTTGAAAACTCTGCCCAGAAGAACTGATGATTGTCTCCAATTCTGCAACCGCACGGCCGAGCGTTGACGGCAAATTGTGATCGGCATTCATCGTCACGATGGTTGAGGATCGGCGGATCGGCGCCCAATCGAAAGACGTCAGCCGCTTTCCGTCGGACGCTCTTGGGAAGAACACCCCTGCCGCGCTCAGCAACAGATGGGCCTGGCGGAAGCGCTCGAACACCAGCCGGATCACCTGCTGCAGCCGGATGTCGAGATCGAAGTCGAGCCCAGTCTCGCGATGCCAGAGGTGGCACTTCTACGCACTCACTGTCGCGGCAAGGCGAGCCACGGACGAAACCGCTCTACCGATTCCCGCCGCGCCGACCGGCATACCCTGACCCCGGCAGTGACGGAAAGAAAAACGTTGACAGGCAGTCGCAATTAAAGGGTCGATCCAAATCTGACCCACCCTCGTGTTCAGGCCGGCTCTCTCTTGGGCGCCGTTGCAGCGATGAGGCCGGCCTTGCGTTTGTCCTTCAGGCGGTAGCTTTCACCCTGGATCGAGACGACCGTGGCGTGGTGCAGGATGCGGTCGAGCATTGCCGCGGTGAGCACCGTCTCGCTGGCGAAGGCCTGGTCCCAGGAGCCGAAGGTGAGGTTCGAGGTCAGGATCATTGAGCCGCGCTCATAGCGCTTGGCCACGACCTGCAAGAACAGGTTGGCCTGCTCGCGGCCCAGCCGCAGGTAGCCGATCTCGTCGATGATCAAGAGCTTGTAGACGTTGACCGCGCGGTGCATCGCCTCCTTCAGCTTGCCCTGGCGCTGGGCGGCCTCAAGCAGGGGTCGTTTGCGGAGGGGGCGATCTGCCACGTTAAGGCCGGTTTGGCGCGCCTGATCGCTTTGCGCGAGCGAGGGCGCGCTGTCCGTTTTCGCGGAGCTCTCCGGTCGGGCCGACATATCGGTAGAGGGTGGTCGGCTTGATGCCGAGGGCTTCCCCGCATGCGCGGGAGTCAACCCGCCTGACATGCTCTAAAAACCGTCAATTTTTGGAGGCGCATGGGACGCCCTACGCGCTCCATCGCCCTTCCTGTGTCCCACTCACTTCACAGTCGCTCGCGCAAGCGTTCGATCAGGTTCATCCGCTCGTGCAGCACGGCCACGATGACGACGGCCTGATCCTGCTCGACGAAGAACAGGACGTGGTGCTGGCAGCGATGCGATCGGACCCTCTCGAGCCCCGGCAGGGATCGGGTCTTAACCTCGCCGCTGGCAATCCGCTCGCAGCATCGATGGAGCGCATCCTGGTAGATGTCCGCCTGGGCCTCGCCCCATGTCTCCTGCGTGTAGAGCCAGATGTCGACGAGGTCTTCGTGCGCAGAGGACGTGAAGCGGTAGGGGGTCATTTGAGGCGGTGGCGGCGCCGAGCCTCCCGCTTGATGTCGTCGGCGGTGGCGGTCACCACCTGACCGGCGTCGACCTCGGCCAGGCGCGGAGTCAGCAGCGCCTTGAGGGCCTGCAGCGCCTCGGCGTCGGTCATGGCCGCCGGGTCGGGCATGTCGACCAGGGCGCGGTCCAACACGTAATCCTTGATGCTCTGCCCCTTGAGCGCGGCCATGGCCTTGAGCTGCTGGTGCTCCTGGGGGCTGATGTCGATGGAAAGCCGGGGCATGGTGATCTCCTCTGGCATCTCCAAAATAAGGCGCCGCTTGGCACATTGGCAACATTTGTTGTGAGTGTGAGGAGCGCGCGACGCGCGCCGGGGGCAGACAGCCAGGAGCCGCGTCAGCGGCTCCTGGCTCCCCCAGCAAGGGGACGTGGGCGCGCGCCTTGAACACCGTGGTCCGTGCCATCGGCGACCTGTCCTCACGTTTGCGCCGCTTGTCCTGCGCCCGCAGCATCTCGGATTCTATTTCCGCGCGAAGAACCAGACGATTGCATTGCGGCAGATGTCCCCGGCGAGTGTTGCGGGAGGCATCATGTCGAGGGGATCGAAGAGGGCGGAGGCCTTGGCGAAGCCTGCCGCGCTCATGGCGCGGCTGACGCGGATGCCGTCGGACCGGGAGAGGTATGCGGGCAAGGCTTCGGTCACGGCACCGGCGCGCAGCGCGCTGTCATAGGCGGCGAGCGCCGATCTCAGCGTCATCCGGAGCGCGCGCTTTTCGCCATAGTGAGCAACGGCCTCATCATAGAGGGTGCTCTGTCCGGCTTCCGGGAAGCGCACGAGTGCCTTCAGGACCACCGTGGCGGTCGTTGTGCTGGATGGGCCCTCCGTCCCCTTCTCGGCCTTCGATGTTGTGTCTGCGGGCTCTGGCGCAGGCGCGATCCTGAGCGCGGCCCTTGGCGGACCGGAGGGCGTGTCGGGCGCGGATGCGACGGGATCACCATCGTAGCCGGTCAGCTTCTTCTCGGTTCCGATCCTGTCGCGCAGCTCGTGCCACTTCGGCACCGCCTGTCCTGGCAACTTGATGCCCATTCTCAGGCTGCTCGGCTGCTGGCATTGGCCGCGTCCAGCAGCTCCGCCGTGAACTTGCGCGCTTCGGTCAGGGCCATCCGGATGTGATTGGCCATGACCCTCTTCTCCGGCCGCGTCATCAGGAGGCGATAGTGAAGGTGGAGGTGCCCGAGCGCCTTGATATCGGCGTAGGCGCGGCGGGTCGGGAGTGTCGTCTCGAAGATTGGCATCGTGGAGAGAGTGTCGAGGTTTTCCTGCTCCATGCGGGACAGGGCTGTGGTCGGAATGCGGTTGATCAGGAGACCATAGGCCCCGTCCATCCCGGCGGCCTGGTGGACCTCGATGACGTACTGGAGCGTCTGGAGCGCTTCATCGAGCTCCATCACCGAGAGGTTGGTAACCGGTATGAGGTGAGCGGGGCCTCGATCCCGGCCGCCGGACTTCGCTGGCGGCGTATGCTGCGAGCATCCGGGACAGAGGCTCCGGGAGCACGAAGGTGCGGGCAGGCCGATGTAT